>JARFQK010000050.1 GCA_029287815.1 Gammaproteobacteria bacterium | reverse complement strand
AGCCGATTTCATGCCAGAACGTATTCGCGAGATCCCTTACAACTACACCTCTTTCTCAGATCGCGAGATTGTGATCCGTTTTCTCGGTGAATCGATGTGGGACCTGCTGAACGAGTTGCGCCATCAACGCAATACCGGCATCTCCGCGCGAATGTTGTTCGAGGTTCTGGGCGATATGTGGGTCGTCGCTCGCAACCCCTACCTGCAGGAAGACCTGATCGAGGACAACACCCGCCTCAAGGCCTTGATCGATGCGATGCATCATCGCCTCAGTCAGATCAAGGCACGTGCGGCCGACAATCAGCAGGCACTGGAACTGCATCAGGCGGCGACACGCGCTGTCGATCTGTTCGCGCATCAGTTCGATCAAGACCGCGCATTGCGCGAGCGCGTACGTAAACGCCTGCGCCGCATTACACGGACGGACAATGTGGATTTTGGCGGGCTCGCGCGCGTCTCACATGCGACGGATGCGACAGACTGGCGTGTCGAATTACCGTTCGTAGTGATCTCGCCAGATACCGAGGCCGAGGTCGCGGCGATCGTCCGAGCCTGCATCGAGCTTGGCCTTAGCATCATTCCGCGCGGTGGGGGCACTGGGTATACCGGCAGCGCTGTGCCCCTGAATGCCCATTCGGCAGTGATCAACACCGAGAAACTGGAACAACTGAGCCCGATCGAGCCGAGCAAAATCAACGGTGTTGATCGGCCTGTGCCGACCGTCAACTGCGGCGCCGGTGTGGTCACACGCCGGGTTTCCGAACTTGCCGAGGCCAATGGCCTGGTCTTTGCTGTTGACCCGACCTCGCAGGATGCCTCCTGCATTGGTGGCAACGTCGCGATGAATGCCGGCGGCAAGAAAGCCGTGCTCTGGGGCACGACACTGGACAACCTGGTCAGCTGGCGCATGGTCACCCCTGATGCGAATTGGATCGAAGTCGAACGTTACCACCACAATCTCGGCAAAATACACGAACAGGATGAGGTCGCCTTCTGTGTCCACAGCTATCAGAGCGACGGCAAAACACCGATCGGCCAGCCACAGATGTTGCGTATGCCGGGTGCGGTTTTTCGCAAAGCCGGCCTTGGCAAGGATGTTACCGATAAGTTTCTGTCAGGCCTGCCCGGGATTCAAAAAGAGGGTTGCGACGGCCTCATCACGTCGGCGCGTTTCATTTTGCACCGTATGCCGAAACACACGCGTACCGTGTGCCTCGAATTCTTCGATCCCGACCTGTCTCGAGCCATACCCGCGATCGTTGAGTTGAAAGACTATGTCGCCCAGGCAGACGGCGTCGTACTGGCCGGCCTCGAACACATGGACGAGCGCTACGTCAAAGCCGTACGGTACGCGACCAAGGCACCCGGACGTGAACGCCCCCGCATGGTCCTTTTGGCCGACATCGCCAGCGACGAAGAAGCCGCACTCGATAAGGTAGTCGCAGAGATCGTCAATCTGGTCAAGACCCGCAACGGTGAAGGTTTTGTCGCGAGCAGTCCGGAAGCTCGCCGCCACTTCTGGCTCGACCGTGCCCGAACGGCCGCGATATCGGCGCATACCAATGCGTTCAAGATCAATGAAGATGTCGTAATCCCGCTGGAAAAGCTCAGTGAGTACAGCGTCGGCATCGAACGCATCAACATCGAACAGTCGATTGCCAACAAGCTGATCAGCGTTGACAGTTTCATCGAACACCTGTCCGGAGACCTGAAAGAACTGAGACAAGACGAAAGCTACGATGACAGCGCCGAGAATCGCGCAATCCTGCAAGCCAAACTCGATCTCGCGCGCGAGCATCTGCAAAGAGTCCGGGATCGCTGGTCAGCTTTGGCACAACACATAGACGCGCCAGCCGTGGAGCGCAAAGACCTGCTGACCGATACGGAACAGCCGCTGATTCAACCGGGTGACCGCATTATCGATATGTTGTTGCGGCGCGATATTCGTGTCTCCTATCGTAACGAAATCAAGCAGCGGCTGCGTGAGATTTTTCGTGGTCAGGAGCTCGAGCCGTTGCGCCATGCTCTGCGCAACAAACACCTGGCGATCAAGAACGAGCGCCTGTTCATCGCGCTGCACATGCACGCCGGCGACGGCAATGTGCACACCAATATTCCGGTCCACTCCGATAATTATCAAATGCTGCATCAGGCCGATCGCCTCGTTGAACGGATCATGCAGCTGGCGCGCGAACTCGGCGGCGTGATCTCGGGCGAACACGGTATTGGTCTGACCAAAATACAATTTCTCGAGACCGACAAGCTCAATGACTTCATCCAGTATAAGCAGCGCGTCGACCCTGAGGGCCGTTTCAACAAGGGCAAACTGTTGCCTGGTTCCGGATTGGCCAATGCCTACACGCCCTCGCTTGCGCTGGTGCAGCAGGAAGCGCTGATACTGGAGCAGAGCGAACTCGGGCTGCTCAACGACGAAGTGAAACACTGCCTGCGCTGCGGCAAGTGCAAGCCCGAATGCATGACCCACATTCCGCGCGCGAACCTGCTGTATTCGCCGCGCAACAAGATCCTGGCGACAGGGCTGATCATCGAAGCGTTCCTGTACGAGGAGCAGACGCGCCGCGGCGTCGCGGTCAGACATTTCGGCGACATGAACGATGTCGCCGATCACTGCACGGTCTGCCATAAGTGCCTGCCCCCCTGCCCTGTGGATATCGATTTCGGGGAGGTATCGATACGCATGCGCAAAATACTGCGCCATCGCGGACAGCGGCAATTCAACGTTGGCAGCTGGGCCGCAATGCAATTTCTGAACGTCACCGATCCGACCACCATCAAGGCCATGCGACTGGGAATGGCCCGGATCGGTTTCAAGCTTATCAATGCGGCACATCGTCTGGCCAAAGTGTTGGGCTTGCTCGGCAACAAAGAGCGCAGACCTGACGCAACGACGGGCAAAACCTCAAAACGGCAGCAGATCGTGCATCTGGTGCGCAAACCGATGCGCGCACCAGTGCCCGCTCGGCCGCTACGCTCGTTGATCGATGCAGAAGATCCGTCCCAGGTGGTCCTTATCCGCGACGCGAATGGCAGCACAAGCGACTCCAACGCGGTGTTCTACTTTCCAGGCTGCGGCTCAGAGCGCCTTTTCAGCCAAATCGGATTGGCGACTCTGGCTATGCTCTACCAGAGCGGCGCCACGACAGTATTGCCACCCGGCTACCTGTGCTGTGGTTATCCACAGACAGCCGCCGGCGACTCCGATAAAGGCCAGGCGATCACCACGGCGAACCGTGTCCTGTTCCACCGGATTGCGAACACGCTGAACTATCTGGACATCAAGACCGTCATCGTCAGCTGCGGCACCTGCATGGACCAGCTGCTCAAATACGAATTCGAACAGATATTTCCCGGGTGCCGCTTGCTGGATATCCACGAGTACCTGATGGAGCAGAACATGGGTCTAAAAAACAATGATGACACGCAGTACCTGTATCATGATCCCTGCCATACGCCCATGAAGACCTACCAGCCGCTCAAAGTGGCCTCGAATCTGCTGGACCAAGACGTCAAGCTGTCCAGTCGTTGCTGTGGCGAGTCGGGCACCCTGGGTACCTCGCGGCCGGACATCGCAGATCAACTCCGTTATCGCAAACTGGAAGAACTGCAGAAGGGCCTTGTGCAGCTGACTGGCCAGCCGGACAACCTGAGGGGCAAAGTCAAGCTGCTTACGTCTTGCCCAGCGTGTCAGCAAGGCTTGTCACGTTTCCAGGATGATACGGGACTGGAAACCGACTATATCGTAGTTGAACTGTGCAACAAGCTTTTGGGTAGCAATTGGCAGGATGATTTTCTGCGTAAGGTGAATAAGAACGGTATCGAGCAGGTTCTGCTCTGACCCAAAACGGCCTCAGCCGCTGCAAAGCCGGTTCAACGACTTGGATTCTGTGGTTCTACCAAAGCGCAAGATTCAGGAGATTGCCACGCCGCTGTCGCGGCTCGCGCTAACGAGTGAGCCGGATGGCAGTGAATACAGGCTCAGTATTCCATTGCATTTTTCTGGATACTCGAATCCCGGATCGGGTTAGTATTTGGGCTAAACACGACGATCGGAATAAATACGATCGTAGTGCTGTTAGGCGACTGATGTCTGTTGAGGAGGTGAAACAATGCAAGCGCAGACTGACTCAAATCCAGTAGGCTACATCGTCATTTTGGTCGGTCTTTTTCTGTCCGCCGTGTCCGCCGTGGTACCTCATTTCCAGGCCGGTTACAACCTGATGGCGAGCGTATTGTTCACCGGCATGCTTCCCTACATTGTCTATGGCATCACAGTACCGCTGCTACGCAGTACGCTGATGACAGTTGCCGGCCTGGTTTTGGTAGTCGCCCACGGTTGGCTGGTGTTGACCCAGCGCATCGCTGGAAATGGTGATTATAGCGACGGGACAATCTACTTTGTACCAATCGTTTTGTCCGTGCTCCTGTTGCCTCTGGTTGGCCTTGCACTGAAGCAGTCGGGTCTGTTTGGCAGCTCGTCGGTCGCGCAAAACGAACCCGAATAATCGATAGCGTGCTTACACCACGTGTAGGAGCGGCTTGAGCCGCGAATCATCGACAGAGTCGCGGGCAATTCGCGGCTCAAGCCGCTCCTACCAGTGGCGCATCATCGCTACGGCCGCCCATACGACATCAACGACTATTGCAGACTGACGGCCTCCAGCGCGCGGCGGTCATGGACGGTAATCGTATGACCATCGATACTCAGAATGCCCTTCTCCCTGAGGTTTCTGATAATACGTGAGAACGTTTCGGGCTTGATTGAAAGCCTGGCAGCGATGACGCCTTTTGCGATATCCAGATCGAACGAGTCCTGCTCGTCCGGCAATTGTTGCAGCAAGTAATTCGCGACTCTGCATGTTCCCGAATCGAGTGTGAGCGTACCGATTTCATTGACCAGTTTGTGCAGACGTAAGCTCATATCGCCGAGCAGAAGCAAACAGGTGTCGACAGAACTCGACAGCATGGCCTTGAAGTCATGCGCATCGATGCCTATGAGAACTGTTCTTTGCAGGGCGGCGCAGCTGACAGGGTAATCTGGACGCTGCATGAACATCATGGCCTCGGCGAAGGTATGGCCGCGTTGGACAATTTCAATGACCTTTTCCTGACCCTCGGCCGACAGACGAAACAACTTCACCGCTCCACGCTGCACGAGGTAGAAGCACGTGAGACGATCGCCCTGCGAAAACAGTTGCTGGCCCTCATCAAGCTCGATCGTCTTGCTCGCGCTTATGACGCGCTCGAGCTGCTGCCGGGTCAAGCAAGAAAACAGATGCGATTGCTTTAGTGCGGTGGTCAGTTCATGGCTTGACAACGGCATCGCGACTGTCTCACAAAAAACGTTTCCGATGCATCGAGGACAACTATTATCCTCTTACCCGAATCGTGCTTGCTTACACGAAATCTGGACTCTGCCGTCATTGCGAAGCACGTAGCAATCCTTCGAATCGGGCGCCGAGGCGCAATTCAGAGCATTACAAACCGCACCTGCGTGCTCACATGGGGTCTTGTACGTGTACTCAGGCATTCACCCACCAGACCCGAACCGTCGAAGCCATTGGACATTCAAAGCGCGCCACGCCGTAAGTCATTCTCAAGTTCATCGCCGGCAGCACGCGTTCCTGGCTGACACGCCAGAAACCGTCGTCTTGCTTTTGGATGATGAACTCGATGCCGTTGGTGTTGATCGTGCCGTCGCTGCCTTCAACGGTCTCCATTGATTTGAACGTGATCTTCTCAGGTGTTTGCGCGAGTACGTTAAGGCCTTTGTAACTGACCTGTTTGAGCAGTCTATTTTCGAACTCGTGCTTGCACTGGCTGAACCAGTCGTCGTAACCGGTCACATCAAACCCGGGCACACCAAATACGCTCCCATCTTTGCAGATAAGGTTCATGTGTGCATTAAAATCGAGTGTGCTGGCTGTGTCTGCCATCTGATCGAGAAATTGCTGTGCATTAATAATCGTCGAACCTGTTTAAGCGCTGATTAACGGCACTCGCCTACAGAAGTCGAACGGCAGCGTTGGTATTGAACCCAGATAGTGTCGCTGAGCTTTGCACCTTCAAATACCGCATCATCGATAATCGCATTGCGCAGTGAAGCCTTGGTCAGGTCAGCTTCGCTAAAGTCCACTTCGCGCAACACTGCATCATCCAGAACCGCTTTTGGCATGCTGGCTTTCTTGAAGCTTGCAGTCTCGGCATCGACAGCCTCCAGCTTCGCAGCTGATAGATTGGCGTTATCGAATCTTGTCGCAAACATGTTGGCACGCTCGAGACGCGCCCCTTCAAGATTGGCCCGGGAAAAATCTGCGGCATCGAGCCGGGCCTCATAAAAGCTCGCCCTGCGCAGACGCGCCTCGGTGAAATCAGCCTTGTTGAGTATGCCCCGACTCAAACTTGCATCATCGAGGATAGCACCTTTGAAACTTGCACCATCGGCCTTGATGCCAATCAATCTGGCGTTGACCATTCGTGCCCCATCAAATATTGCATTTTTCAAGCTGGACAAATTGAGGTCGGCATCAGACAAACGGCTACCGGTGAAATTGGCGCCGTCGAGAGTGGCACGCGTGAACACTGCATGGGTCAGGTCCATCCCACTGAGATCGACGCCCCGTTTGTCACAACCCGCCCAGTTCACGCCAGCAGCGGGTTCATCATCGCAAGCAGCGAGAAGGTTGGCTGGCGCCGTGCCGATCAATATGATCGCAGTAAGAACCAAATGGCGGTACAGGCTGTTCACTTGCTCATGCATACTGATCCTTTCTTCATTGGCAAATCTGTAATTTAGTATTATATCGCAAGCAACTGATCGAGTACCCCGCATCGCGTTGATGACGTATTAGGCCTTATTCAGATTCGAGATCGAGCAACTATCAAAGTTCCAGATCACCGAGCTTATAGTCCGGATCCCTAGCCCCCGCGGCGTTTCAGCCGCCTGATGATAAAACGTGCCGGGCTCAGATAATCGACGATGTCCTTGGCCACCGGCATCGGCTCACTACAGACCATAGCCGCTATCGATTCGCCGGAAATGAAACAACTGGCCAGACCTCTGGAGCCGTGTGCCGTGGAAACGTACAGGCCTGGCCAATAGGCGCCTGCGGTGTAGCCTTTGGCGGGCCTGCCATGATGCAGATCATGGTACTGGCTTTCGAAGGCGGCATGATCCGGTACGCAGCCGACAACCGGCACCCTGTCCCTGGAGACCGCGCGAAAGGCGACCCTGCCGCTCAGCTCGGTGCAGCTGTCGACCAGGGATGGCACCAGGCGATTGATCCCGTCGATGTTGGACCGGTGATCGCAATTCGACAGATGCGGTGAACGAGCCTCAGGATCGTAGCTCGCCCCGACAACATGTCGGCCTCGGACTGCCGGCGTAATGTAGCGTTCAGCGCTAATCGGGCAGCGAATCTTACTGCTCGTCATTGTCGGTAGCGCGAACGTTAGCTGGCCACGCACGGGCCCGACCGGCAGCCACCGCAGTTGGGCAAACTGACCGGCCCCTGCTGCATTAGCCACAATCACGCACTCTGCTGTCAGCACAGCATCGTTGTCATCATCGATGATGGTCCACTGACCGTGGTCGAACCGAAGTTCCGAAACGGCGCACTGGCGGTAGCTCAACGCATGACCGCATTTTTTCAGGATCGTGGCGCACAGCAGCTTCATGTCGACCCAACCGGCATCGACGAAGAACAGCACATCACTGTTCAACGCAATACCGGTCACCTGCCGGGTCGCATCGCGTTCGACATAACGGATGAAATCTTCGGTGAAGCCATGCGCGGAACACATACACTGTAACCTGTCGGCCTTGTCGACCAGCACAGCACCGGTTTTGGACCAGAAACGCTGCACTGCTGTCGCTTCTAGGTCGTCGAGGCAACGCACGGCGTGGGCGCACGCATTGATGTAAAAACAGGCATCGCGACCTGGTTGTTGCGACAGCCTTGGCATCAGCAAACCCGCAGGATTCCCCGAAGCACCCTCAGCGATATTTGCACCCTTGTCAAGCAGTATGACCTCCCAACCGCGCTTGATCAGCGCCCAGGCCGCGGTCAGGCCGGCGAGCCCGGCGCCGACGATTGCCACCCGCTTCTGACGGTAGTGAAAATCAGGCAAACGGTACCAGGGCTGTTCATCGATGTAGCAGCGTTTATCGAAAATAGCGCCATTGAGCATTTCACGTTTGCCCCGGTAACCCTGTACCTTGCGCACGACAAAACCCGCATCGGCCAGGCCACGACGCACGGCCCCGGCTGCGGTGTAGGTCGCAAAAGTACCGCCGACCCTGGTGCAGCGTGCAACCCGCTCGAATACCGAAGCATTCCACATCGTTGGGTTACGCGACGGCGCGAACCCGTCCAGATACCAGGCGTCGGCCTGACAATCGATTTTCTGCAGTGCCTGATCAACGTCGTCGAACAAAAGATGCAACTTGATACGGCCGCCTGCGAACTCGACCAGGTGCATACCTGGCTGTGGGGGTGGATACTGTCTGAGCAACTCGGCATAGCAGCTTTGAAGTTCGGGCCAGCGCTCCGCAAGACGCCGAATGTCTGCAGATGACACCGGCGCATTCTCGATCGAGATGTAGTGCAGGCAGGCGTCCGCTGCTGCGGTCTCTAGCCATGTCTTCAGCGTCACGATGAAGTTCAGGCCCAGACCGAAACCGGTTTCGGCGATCACGAAGCGCGATTGACCTTGCCAACGTTGCGGCAGCTGATTCTGTTGAAGAAACACATAGCGAGTTTCTCCGACGCCATCGTCCTCCGAAAAAAAGACATCCTGGAACTCAGCGCTGTAAGGCTTACCGTTGTTCCATTCTATTTGTGCATACTTCATAATAGCCGACCGACTGATACCGCCCTGGTTGAATACAACTGTTTGATCATGATACCCGACACCAACACGACAAGACTCGATGACAGGATCATCCTGATTACCGGCGCCGGTGACGGCATCGGCAAAGCGACCGCACTAGCCTGTGCTGACAAGGGAGCGACCATCATCCTACTCGGCCGAACCGTGCACAAGCTCGAAAGTGTTTACGATGAGATCAAGCAGCGCAATGGGCCGGAACCTGCGATCTATCCGCTGAACCTGGAAGGCGCGTCGCCCGACGATTACGACGACCTGAAGGCGAACATCGACAAAGAGTTCGGCCGGCTCGACGGCCTACTCAACAATGCCGGCTGGCTCGGCGCATCCACCCCGATCGAGATCTACAATACCGAGCTGTGGTACAAAGTCATGCAGGTCAATCTGAATGCACCATTCCTGCTGACCAGAGCCTGTATTCCGCTATTGAAGAAGTCAAGCGCCGCGCGCATCGTGTTCACGGCTGATGACAAAGTCAGTGCTTACTGGGGAGCCTACGGTGCGGCCAAAGCCGGTCAGTTGTCGCTGATGCATATTCTCGCCGATGAACTCGAGTCACGAAACATCCCGGTGAACGCGGTCATACCAGGACCCGTGCGCACGCGCTTCAGAACCATGGCGTTTCCTGCAGAGGACAAGCGCCTGCTCCCCAGACCAGACGAAATTAGCAATACCTTCGTCTATCTGCTAAGCGACGAAGTCAAAGAAACGGGTAAGGTATTCGATCTAATGAAAGACAGGTAAGGCGGTTTTTGCCGGCCTCGGATGTTGTTGAACCGTAGAGGCGCGGAGACGCTGAGAGTCTCTAACTGGTCGCCTCGCTCAATGCTGACTGCAAGCAAGTAAGGCTACGCCGTCATTGCGAGGAACGACAGTGACGTGGCAATCTCCTGAACCTCGCGCAAGCTGCGAGAGATTACAGGTTACATCCCTGTAACCTGCCCCTTTGGGGCCGCACCTCGTGCGTCAATCTTTCTCCCGGAAAGATTCATGCTTCGCTTCGCTCGCAATGACACGTCAAGACAAGCGCATTAAGCTCTCTGCGGTGAAAGCAATCAAGACTACTCCATCAAATTGACTTCAACACCCTGCTCGCGCAACTGATCTGCGCGGCTATCGATATAGCGCTGGAAGTTGGGCTGCTGTTTGTAAGCCGCTGTGGTGACATAATCCATCACCGACTGGACATGGAAGGCTTTCAGATAAGCATCCGAACGAAACACTTCGTTACCCTGATCATCGAAATAGACCAGGCTGGGGGCATACTTGATATCCAGTTGCTTCGCCCAATCGTAGATCTTTTGCTCGCTGCCATCAGGTGTGACGATTTGCTGATCTGACCACAGATCGATCACGGCGACGTTCATGCGATCGAGCAGCGCCTTACTCTCCGGGCGTTGCAGGATCTCAAGGTGCAGCTCGTCACAGGTTGCACACTGCTTCTGTCCGAAGATCACCAGCAGGTACTTACCCGGCTCGAGTGCCTGCTGCAGATTGCGGGTCGATGCGACATTGCTGACTTCGGTGTGGAGTTTGCCGGAGGCTGGTTGCGGAGCGACCTGCGCCAGGTAATCCTGGAAAGCGATTTCACGCTCTTTTCTTTGTCCGACATAATCGAGCACCACCTCGAACTTCTCAGGTGGGTAATAACCGTTCGCGCGGTATACCGCTTTGTTGTTCTCTGCGAAAAAGATCAGGGTTGGTGTGTATTGCACTTTCAACGCAGCGGCAAAAGCCTTTTCAGTCATGACCCTGCCACCGACCGTGACCTCACGATCACCCCAGATATTCAGAGGAACGACATCGAAATAACGACGGGTCTTATCGGCGACCTCGCGCTGGCCAAAATTGTCCTCCAGGAGTTTCTTGCAGTACGGGCAGCCATCCTGGTAGAAATATACCATCACGCGTTTGTTGTCGTCGGCAGCCTCCGCGATATCCTCGTAAAGATCGAGAAATGACACTTTGAACCAATCTGGCTGATCGACATGTCCCGGGTTGACCAGCCCTGGCGCAAGCTCGGTTTCACCAGCTGCCTGTACGCGACCGGCAAACAACAGTATCGCAGCGAGCAACAGGACGGCCGTTACTTTTAAGTTTTTGCTTAACATAGATTTACTGACCCTGTTTGGCTGATCGGGTTCGCTTGAACGCGCCGCGTTTCTTTTTGAGCCGCGTCTTTTTCGCCCGCTTGAGTTGCGGTCGTTTTCCCGGCCTACGGCCACTTGCCGGCGTTGCCGGGCGATCGCCGATTTCCAAATCGAGACCAACGGATTCACCCAACTGCCTGACGGCGTCCACATCGAGCTCTCGGACGCGTCCTTTTCTCAAGCTACGCGGTAAAATAATAGATCCGTATCGGACCCGTATCAACCGGCTGACACGCAGTCCCATTGCTTCCCACAAACGTCTGACTTCGCGCTTCCGCCCTTCCCTGATCACGACGTAATACCAGTGGTTATAACCCTCCCCACCGCCGTCCTGGATATCATCGAAATTTGCCGGGCCATCCTCGAGTGCGACTTCGGTCGTCAATTGCCTGAGCATATCCCGAGTCACTGTGCCGCTGACGCGCACTGCGTATTCACGTTCGACTTGGTGCGACGGATGCATCAGGCGATGGGCAAGCTCGCCGTTGGTGGTCAATAAAAGCAGACCGCTGGTATTGATATCAAGCCGGCCAACGCTGAGCCATCGTGTTCGCCCGGTCTTCGGCAGCTTGTCGAACACGGTAGGACGACCCTCTGGATCATTGCGTGTGCAAACCTCACCCTCGGGTTTGTGATAGATGATCACGCGGGTTTCGGCCGGTCTTTCCTCGCGCACGATCACACGCTTGTCGTTCACGTGAATCCAGTCACCTGGCTCAACCGTATCGCCAAGCGCACAGGTTTTACGATTGATCTTGATTCGGCCCTGTTCGATCCAACGTTCGATTTCGCGGCGCGAACCGAAGCCCATACGTGACAAGACCTTCTGCACGCGTTCCACAGCCATCTGTCATTCAACGCCGCAAAAATCGTTGCCAGATTTGCGCAATAAGATCGTCACAATGCGGGCTTAGCGCGCAACCGATTCGCAGCGTGGCTCTGACTCGTCGATTTCCTGATCCGCGATGTCGGTGCCCCTCGCTGCGATCTTTAGCGTCTTGACCTCGGTATCCTCTGTCTGCGTGTCGGCCGTTGCTGCTATTGTGTCTTCGGTCGTCGGCGCACCGCCAGCGGAGTCGTCAGCGTTAGCATCATCAGTGCGCTGCTCGTCCGCTATAATTTCTGTGTCCTCGGCCTGCGCGTCGGCTGCTCCGCTATCCCTGTCGGCAGCCCCATCACGAGCTTCTGGACTGTCGACATTATCGAGCGATGTCGCTTCGAGCGCTGCATCGTGGTCCGCAGTGGCCGCCTGATCGGCAGGCTCTGGCGTACTCTGCTCGGCAGCTGGCTGTTGCTGATCAACGGACTCGGCGGTGTTGTCGAGGTCGAGTTCTTGGTGCAACTGATCCAGATCTTTTAACTCAGCCAACGTGGGCAAGTCCTCCAGCGATTTCAGATTAAAATAGTCCAAAAACGCTTTAGATGTACCGTAAAGTGCAGGCTTACCGGGCACATCCTTGTGGCCCAGCACTTTGATCCATTCACGTTCCTGCAGCGTCTTTATGATATTCGAACTGACGCTGACGCCGCGTACCTCTTCGATTTCACCACGTGTTATCGGTTGGCGGTAAGCGATCAACGCAAGTGTTTCGAGCAAGGCTCTCGAATAACGCGCCGGCTTCTCTTCCCAAAGGCGACCAACCCACGGCGCGAAGTTCTGGCCAACCTGGATACGAAAACCGCTGGCGACCTCTTTGAGTTCGAAACCTCGGCTCTGGTATTCCTCAGCGAGCTGCTGTAAACACTGGCGAATTTCATTGCGTGTGGGCATATCGATATCACCCACGAACAGGGCTTCCAGGTCATTGACCTTTAACGGCTTCTCAGCCGACATCAGGACTGCTTCAATGATATTTTTTAGTTGTTGTTGTTCCATGATCAATCCTCTTCAGGCAAGCTGGCCTGACCGCCGCTGGCGGCCTTGACATAGATGGGTGAAAACGGCTCCGACTGGACCATTTCAATGAGCTGCTCTTTTACCAGTTCAAGAATAGCTAACAACGTCACCACGACACCACGGCGTCCCTCTTCGATCGTGAACAGGGTCCGGTAATCGGTGAAGCCTGTGACGGTGATTCTTCCAAGCACCTTGCTCATGCGCTCACGCACCGACAGGGCTTCGCGTTGTATCTGGTGATGACTGTACATCTCCGCTCGCGACATCGCATCTTTGAACGCCATCAGCAGCTCGCGCAGGTCGATTTCGGGCAGCGGTCGGTCGCTGTGAATCTCGGGCAGTTCTGTCGACGGCAGGAAAATGTCCCGGTGCATGCGTGGCAGTTCGTCGATGTCCTCGGCAGCCTGCTTGAATCGCTCGTACTCCTGTAAACGGCGTACCAGCTCCGCGCGCGGGTCTTCTTCGTCTTCTTCCTCGGTCGGACGCGGCAGCAGCATGCGCGACTTGATCTCTGCGAGCATCGCCGCCATCACCAGGTATTCGGCCGCAACCTCGATACGCATGGTCTGCATCATCTCGATGTATCGCACGTACTGGTAGGTAATTTCCCTGATCGGAATATCGAGAATATCGAGGTTTTGGCGCTTGATCAGATAGAGCAACAGATCCAATGGGCCTTCGAAGGCTTCCAGAATGATTTCGAGCGCATCCGGCGGGATATACAGGTCTTTCGGGATGACCGTTAACGGTTCGCCGGCGACCAGCGCAAACGGCATTTCGTCCTGATGGGGGGTAGCTGGCTGTTGCGGATCCGGATCTGTCATCAGAGATACGCTATACCCATGGCTTTACGGACTTCGTCCAATGTATCACGTGCGACCTCACGCGCAGCTTCGTTACCATCATCGACAATGGAACGCACGGTGGCCAAATCTTCTTCGTATTCCCTCGCCCGTTCCTGGATCGGCTTGAGTTCCTTGAGCACGTTGTCGATGATCGGTTGTTTGCATTGTACACAGCCTATGCCGGCATTGCGACAACCGGTCTGCACCCAATCCTGGGTGCGAACATCCGAGTAAATCAGATGAAACTGCCACACCGGGCATTTCTCGGGGTCTCCAGGATCATTGCGTCGGACCCGTGCTGGATCGGTCGGCATGGTTCTGAGTTTGTGAGTGATGTCATCGGGGTCATCGCGCAGCGCGATCGTGTTGGCATAGGACTTGGACATCTTCTGCCCGTCCAGGCCCGGCATTTTTGATGCCGGCGTCAGCAGCGACTGAGGCTCCGGCAAAATGATCTTGCCCTGACCCTCGAGATAGCCGTACAAGCGCTCCCTGTCGCCGATCGAGATGTTCTGTTGCGTATCCAGCAGCGCGTGGGCCACATCAAGCGATTCTTGATCACCCTTTTCCTGAAATTTCCTGCGTAACTCTTTGAACATCTTTGCATTCTTCTTCCCCATTTTAGCGCAGGCCTTGAGCGCCTTTTCCTCGAAACCAGGCTCGCGTCCGTAAAGATGATTGAAACGCCGCGCGACCTCGCGGGTGAGCTCGACGTGCGCTACCTGGTCTTCGCCAACCGGAACCAGGCCGGCCTTGTAGATCAGGATATCGGCGCTTTGCAACAACGGATAGCCAAGAAAGCCATAAGTGGCCAGGTCCTTTTCCTTGAGCTGCTCCTGCTGATCCTTGTAGGTCGGGACGCGCTCCAGCCAGCCCAGCGGCGTGATCATCGATAACAGCGTGTGCAATTCAGCGTGCTCGGGCACACGCGACTGGACGAAAATCTTAGCCGCCCCCGGGCTGATGCCTGCGGCGAGCCAGTCGATGACCATGTCCCAGACACTCTGTTCGATAATGCGTGGATCATCGTAGTGCGTGGTCAGTGCATGCCAGTCGGCAACAAAGAAAAAGCATTCATGCTCGTGTTGCAAATTCACCCAGTTCTTCAGCACGCCATGATAGTGACCCAGATGGAGCAGCCCGGTCGGCCGCATTCCAGATAACACGCGTTGTCGGGTAACCGTATTCAAGCTAACTCCTTAGAAAATGAAAATTGAACTGATGATGGTCTGAAACGTTTCGATCAACGGCCATAGAATACGTCCGAGCACGCCGCTGAATAACAGCGCAAGCAGTATCCACATGCCAAACGGCTCAATGCGCATGTACTGCAGCGCCAACTGTGTTGGCAGGATGCCAGCGACGACGCGACCACCGTCCAGCGGTGGAATCGGCAGCAAGTTGAGCACCAGCAGCAGCACGTTGATGAAGATGCCGATCTCTCCCATAAAAATCAGGTGTTCGAGAAGCCCTGGGTCATCGACCACCGATGTGCTGAGGGAAATGAAAAGCGCCCATAAGCTTGCCATCAAGAAATTCGAGCCTGGCCCGGCGAGCGCGACCAATGCCATGTCGAGCAAGGGCTGTTTGAACTGGCGCGGATCGACCGGCACCGGCTTGGCCCAACCGAAAGCCATCAGCGTGCCTAGCAACATCTTGCTCATCACCAGCATAACCAACGGGATAATGATCGTGCCCTGCAAATCGATATGCTTGATCGGATTGAACGTGATCCGACCGAGCTTGCGCGCGGTCGGGTCACCCAGCTTGTCCGCAATCCAGCCATGGGCCGCTTCGTGCATCGTGATGGCAAAGAGTACGGGCACGGCCCCGATGACGATGTAGTAGAGGATTTCTTGCACGCTGTTTTTTCAGTTATCTCTTAACTTCCTGTTCATTGTTGCTTCTTTTTTCGAGCCCAGCTGATCCGACGAGACGCGACGTTACGATGTTAAAACTGAGCAGTTTACACGACTGCCTGAGGATTTCGAATCGGATTTATGTAACACAATACCCAGATAAAGGCGCCTCAATCGAGGCCATGATCACGCCCCATGCCCTGCCGCAGCACTACGGGCGCGTTGCCGGTCAGGTCGATGACCGTGGTCGGCTCGATGCCGCAGTGACCGCTGTCGATCACCAGATCGAGCTGACGCTCGAGCCGATCGCGTATCTCATCAGCCTCGGTCAATGGCATGCTCTCTCCCGGCAAGATCAGCGTGCAGCTCATCAAGGGCTGGCCGAGTTCCTCCAGCAGGGCCCTGACTACAGCGTGGTCGATCACGCGAATACCGATCGTGCGGCGTTTCGGGTGCATGAGCCGGCGTGGCACCTCGTGCGTGCCATTCAAAATAAAAGTATACGGACCCGGCGTCAGGGACCTCAGCAAACGATAGTCGGCGTTGGTGATCTTGGCATAGGTCGAGATCTCGGACAGATCGCTGCACACCAGGGTCAAGTTGTGTCTCTCATCGATCTTGCGGATCCGACGCAGGCGTTCCAGCGCTTTCTTATCGCCGATGTGACAGCCCAGCGCGTAACTCGAATCGGTCGGATAGGCGATCACACCGCCCCGGTCGACAATGCTGACGGCCTGATGGATCAGTCGTCCCTGCGGATGAGTGGGATGGATTTCGAAATACTGGCTCATCGGTCCGCCAGCTGCGCGGAGCAGTTTTCGCAAAGAAATCGCGCTGTCAGCCCCCTTGAATCAGCGCACGCAGAGGCGTGAGCCTGGCGCAGGCTCACGCTGTGCCCGGTTAAAAACAATGCAATTCTGTTCATGAGTATCCGAAGTCTCAGATACAAGCCGCTGCTTAACTCTTATTTAGCTGATGCTGCACCGAAAGAGCAGCTTGGCGCTGAAATCTTTGAGCGGACCATACTGACCCTTGTTCCATCTTGACTGCAAAGCGGCGCATTCTATCTTAGTGACTGGTAAACCACTATAATCGTGACTCGCAGTCAGAGCTTGGGCGCCCTCATAACCTATAAATAACATTAAGAACATGAAGTTAATATTTGA
>JARFQK010000215.1 GCA_029287815.1 Gammaproteobacteria bacterium | reverse complement strand
TCGGGTATGAATTGACTCACGTCCGAATGTTTTGAGCACGTGAGCGGTTTGGCCTCACTCAAAAGACGCGTGAGTGGGACAGCGACGCCAAAAAGGCCCTTTTGTTATTTGGCGGAGAGGGAGGGATTGCTCGGCGCCTCCCTGCGCCTCTCCCTGCGGGCTCCCTTCGGTCGCAAAAAATCGCTCCCGGCGATTTTTTCGAACCCAACGGGGCTTCTCACCTTCCACTCACCAACAAATAACAAAAGGGCCAAAAAGGCCCTTTTGTTATTTGGCGGAGAGGGAGGGATTCGAACCCCCGGACCGTTGCCGGTCAATGGTTTTCAAGACCACCGCTTTCGACCACTCAGCCACCTCTCCGAATTTAACTTGTTCTATTGCTTATTCTTTATCTATTTGCATCTACCCGGTCTCAAGCGCTGGGGCCCACCGCGTTGCTCCGGGCTTCCTGCCTTCGCCCTGCGGGTCGCACTTCGTGGGCACTTATGATTGAGAAGGCCGCTATATTACCCGAATTATCAGGCGTTTCAATCCAATTCCGATTGAAATCGGCGCTAACATCGTGGTCCCATCCTTGCCAGGTTCCGCGAGCGTCTTGCCAGGCTGCGCTTGAGTCGGCCAGAAGAAATGCAGTTAAAATCAATTACACGCACTGCTGTACTACTCACGCTTCATTCCAGCGTGTTTTTGGCTGTAATCCAGTGACTTAAGACGCTGGATCCCGGCCGAAAACATGCCGGGATCACAGTGACTGGCTTAAGCCAAGTCGCTTGGTCGTTGAACCATGCGAAAAGCCGCATCGTTCCGCTGTATGGGGACCCAATCGTTTGGCTTTTTACCAGTTCGTCAACCCCGTCAGTCAACCAGGATCAGCGAGCGTTCGGTCATCGTGCTGCGAAAAAAGCCCGGCGAACTAGTCAACTTCGTATTTGTCCATAAATTAGCATTTAATGGTTGAATGAAACAGGTTTGCTGACTATAGGGTAATGTTATGCGCACCTGAGACGCGAAGGTCGATGACAACAGACTAATGCCACGACCGCAACAGAGCCTGATAGCTCATTTGTTGTTTTCACTTATCCGAAAATCGTCGTTCTCGTAAATATTTGCCAAGTCTGCCATACTGTCATAACTGTCTAGGTGAATTTGTCATGAAAGATAACGGTAAAACACCCATCGAACTTCAGTCAGTAATCGATGCTCATGACAATCCATTCGTCGTAATCGATAAAGACTACAAAATAGTCGCGGCGAATAAGGCTTACAGTGATGCCTATGGCGTTGCTCCCGCTGAAATCGTTGGACGCAAGTGTCATCAGGTGTCGCATCACTCCGACTTGCCTTGTCACCTCAATGGCGAGGATTGCCCGCACAAACAAGTCTTCGAGACCGGACAACCTCACCAGGTCTTGCACATCCACTTCGACCAGGATAGAGAAGCGGAGCACGTACGCATCAAAGGCTCACCAATTCGCGGCGCCAATGGCCAGCTCTATCTTGGGGAATCCGTCTTTCCGATCGCCAAAGCCCACGAACTCGGTTGCGACGAGCAACGCATGCTCGGCAGGTCGCCGGCCTTTCAGTCTTGCATCGAGGAAATAGCCCAGGCAGCCAAATCAGAAGCGCCGATTCTACTCAGTGGTGAAAGCGGCGTCGGCAAGCAACTGGCGGCAGAATTCGCCCACAATCAATCAAGCCGCTGCGGCAAGGTGTTTGTTTCGGTCGATTGCACCGCGATCACCGAAAGCATGTTCGAGGGCGAGCTGTTTGGTTACGAGGCTGGAGCGTTGAACGGCGGTGGCGACAGCGAATCTGGTCTGATCGAAGAGGCGGATGGCGGCACGTTATTTTTAAACGAAGTCGGTGAAATCCCGTTGTCCATCCAAAGCCGATTGCTGACGGTCATAGAGGGCGGAAAATACCGTCGACTGGGTGGTCGCGAAGACTTGACGGCCGATATTCGAGTGGTATGTGCGTCGCACAACCACCTGCGCAAAATGGTCGAGGATAAATCATTTCGCGCTGATCTTTATTACCGCATCGCTGGCATCTCGATCACGATACCACCTTTGCGCGAACGACGGGCCGACATACCCGACCTGGTTGAGGCGCTGCTGAAGAAGCTGAAGACAACGAACAACCTCCAGTGCAGGATTACCGAGGAGTCGCTTAGAATACTGCAAGATTTTGATTACCCGGGAAATATCCGGGAACTGCAGAACATTCTTCAAAAAGCCGCCACACTTTCGACCAATGGCATCATAACGCCAGATTTGCTCGAGCTCGATGAGTCAGCCGACATCTATCAAAATCCACTCGCGGATCGAAGAAACCCTAAACGCCACGGCGACTACGGCAAACGTTCGATGAGCGAGCTGGAGTCCGAGCACATCCGCTCGCTGCTGCTCCAGTTTAACGGCCATCGCTCGAAAGTAGCCGAGGTACTGAAAATCAGCGAACGGACTTTGTACAGAAAACTCAAACAATATGGCCTGCAGGATGTCGGCAAACGACGCGGGTCCGGTGAAACTGTGCCAAATCCAGCACAAACCAGAAGCATCCCACATTCCGGCAACAGTTTTTATCAGGGAAAGTAATGCTAGAATCGATGTAAATTCCACATTGAAATAACGGTCGATTTGAAACAACCGCCTGCTATAATCGGGCGCATTGGAACTCGAGATTATCGACGCAGTCTATACACTCAATTACGAGCAAACGTTAATTTAGACAGGAAAAAAACCATGCAACAAATAACTGCAACCCGTTCACAAACACAGATTCTTGCGACAAACAAGGTTCTGCGTAACACCTATGCGCTGCTCGCAATGACATTGCTGTTCAGTGCGGCCACGGCGGGCATCGCGATGGCTACCAACATGCCGGCATTCAATCCGATTATTACGCTGGTTGGCTATTTTGGCCTTTTGTTCGCAACAAGTCGATTCAGCAACAGCGGGCTCGGACTCCTGTTCGTGTTCCTGCTAACCGGCTTCATGGGACTAACGCTGGGGCCAATTCTCAACATGTACCTGGCCACTGCCAACGGCAGTCAGACGGTCATGACCGCACTCGGAGGTACCGGCGTGATCTTCCTGGCCTTGTCCGGCTACGCGCTGACCAGCCGTAAGGATTTCAGCTTCATGGGCGGTTTCCTGATGGTTGGCATCCTGGTCGCGTTTCTCGGCGGTATAGGTGCGATGATTTTCTCGTTGCCAATGCTGTCGCTCGCAGTCTCGGGTATGTTCGTCTTGCTGATGTCAGGCCTGATCCTTTACCAGACCAGTGAAATCATCCATGGTGGTGAGACCAATTACATCATGGCCACGGTGACCTTGTACGTAAGCATCTATAACTTGTTCCTGAGCCTGCTGCACTTGCTGACAGCCTTTGGCGGCGACGAATAGCGGCAGCGCCTTCCCCAACCTGAGAGAGCCCGCAGCGCCTACGCGCTGCGGGCTTTTTTATTGACGAAAGAATCACCGCGCCTTCGCTGGCAAAGAAGCCTCCAGCTCGTTTTGGCGGGGCTAATATACATGCGTGTCAGGCGTAGACGTGCACGCTCAGGCAAATGTCCAGTATCTGATGTTTTTGTGGATGTTCTTCCGGGTCATTTAGATAGATCTCATAGCTCGGTCGAGACGGGTCGGTCGGATAACCGTTTTTTTCTGCCCACTCGACGATCGCATTCCACGCGCTCGCGTATTCGTCTGCACCGGCCAACTCTGCGTGCATCACTGCAAAATTACCACCCGGCAGGATCTTATGCCGGACCTTATCACTGACGACATCGACGCCGTCGGGTATGCTCATGCACACATCCAACTTAAGCTGGTCGAGCGGCGTTGTCCTCGGATCGTTCTCGTAGGCCGATAGAAACACGGTGTCTGGCGTAAGCAGGTTCATGGCGCTCGCCCATTCTCCGAGCTCAGTGAACAGACGAGCAAATAACTCGGTGTCGCCGACATAATTGCCGGTGTTCGAGACGCAGGCCACAGATCGGTCCTGTAGATGACGGATCTCCGGGTCGGGATAAGACATGGTTTACCTCCGATTGACGCAAGGTGGCTGCAAAGCGCTGCCTACAGACGCTCCTCACGCGCCAGCTTATCGAATCCAGGGTATCCTCGCAGCCTTTTTCTGCGGCCGATCAAGATCTTCGACAGCATACCGGATTCCATCCCTGCTGATTCTCGGCCACAGAAAAAGCCTCGGCAACCCAATATCCGCAAACGCAGGCCAGCTGATCCTCGATGTAAACCAGTGGTATTCTACCGCGCTGCCATGCCGGTATACCCGCGCCCTGCATGAGCTTCTTCAGACTGTGCGTGTGCCGACGCCCCTGGGGTCTGATCTGCTCCCCGCCGTGCCTGAAACGCACGACCATTCCTCGTGCAACCGCCTCTTGCCGTAATCCATGTCCCGCCGACGGCTGCAGCCGTAGCTCCAGATTCAGCGCCTCGATAAATAACGGCCGCTGCCCATCCCACAGGTAGCACTGATCGGCGTAATCACTCTTCAGAGCCGGCAACAGATAAAGCGTGTCACGGTAGCGCCGGATTTCGGTGTTGGCCCAGAGGACCGAAGGTGTGGCATCCTCGGCCGCAGGCAACACGCTGTCAACGATTTCCTGCAGAATGTTTCGCCTGGGTTTGTCGAGCCGGGCTTGCTGGATCCAATAGCGCAAGACATTGTACTGCCGCGCCGATGATAATTGCCGCAAGCCCGATATCGACACGCTGTAGGGCTGCATACCGGTGATAGCTGACAGGTCGACAGCAGCCATGGCTTCGATGATCTCGAGCGCGTCCTGCTGCAACGATGCAGCTCGGGCCAGCGCCTCACCCGCGCTGGGCCAGTTATGCTTTAATTTTGGCATAACCTCATTGCGAAGATAGTTACGGTCAAAACTGGTATCCGCATTGCTCGGATCATCGACCCAAACCAGTTTGTGCGCCCGTGCATAACGCCGTAAACGTTCTCGGCTGAAACCGAGCAGTGGCCGACAATGACAACCTCCTGCAAAGCGCTTGAGCATCGGCATCGCCGCCAGCCCAGCCGGCCCAGCGCCGCGCATCAGCTGCAGCATCAGTGTCTCGGCCTGGTCCTGTTGATGGTGAGCGGTCAGTAGCACCTCACCCTCTTGCAGCGCATGTTCCAGCGCCAGATAGCGCGCTTTGCGTGCCGCATCCTCCGGGCTTTGCCCGCGTTGGGGATGCGCATCGATGGCAATGCAAACATACGGGATCGCCAGCTCGACACACACTGCCTGGCAATGTGCGTCCCAGTCGTCTGCCTGTGCTTGCAAGCCATGATGGATGTGCACCGCGCGCACCGGCAATCCAACTGCCCGGCACAGGTGCAATAAGACGTGGGAGTCGAGGCCGCCGCTATAAGCGACGACACATTGACGGGCAGACTGAACAACCGGCAGACCTTCCAGCACGCGCTGAAACTGTCCGCTCAGGTTTTCGGTCAGGAGGCTTCCTCCTTGATGAAAGTGCCAAAGGCCATCATGCGCTGGTAACGCTGATCGAGCAGACTGTCCATACCGATCTTCTCGAATCCCTCGAGCGCAGCGACGATTGCCTGCTTGATGTTTCGTGCCGTGGTGTCGATATCGCGGTAAGCACTGCCCAGTGGTTCGGGTATCACCTCGTCGATCAAGTTGAGCTCCTTCAAACGCTTGGCCGTGATGCCCATCGCCTCCGCAGCCTCCTCGGCTTTTTCAGCACTTTTCCACAGAATCGAGGCGCAGCCTTCCGGCGAGATCACCGAGTAGGTGCTGTACTCGAGCATCATCACGTGATCGCCGACACCGATGGCGAGTGCCCCACCCGAGCCACCTTCACCGATAACCGTGCAAATGATCGGCGTTTTCAAGTCCGCCATCACGAACAGATTGCGCGCGATCGCCTCGGACTGGCCGCGCTCTTCTGCATCGACCCCCGGATACGCGCCGGGGGTATCGATGAAGGTCAACAACGGCAGGCGGAAGCGTTCCGCCATCTTCATCAGGCGCATGGCTTTGCGATAGCCCTCGGGCTTGGGCATACCGAAATTGCGCCGTATGTTTTCCTTGGTATCGCGCCCCTTTTGATGACCAACGATCATCACCGGCATACCGTCCAGCCTGGCGATACCGCCGACGATCGCGGGATCATCTGCGAAACTGCGATCACCGTGGAGTTCATGAAACTCGGTGAATATCCGGTCGACGTAATCGAGCGTATAAGGCCGCATCGGGTGACGCGCCAGTTTTGACGTTTGCCAGGGGGTGAGTTTGTTGAAGATCGTCTGGGTCAGACTGCGCGATTTTTCCGTCAGTTTATTGATTTCTTCTCCGATGTTGATTTCAGAGTCGTCACCGACATAGCGCAGCTCCTCGATCTTGGCTTCGAGTTCCGCGATGGGCTGTTCAAAATCGAGATAATTAGGATTCATATTCTGTTGGATGTCGTTGTTTTTGAATAATTTAAACCAATGATAGCACGTCAGCAAAGCGGCTGCCTGTGAATCAGTTTAACAAAGCCCCGAGACTGATATGGTTTCCGTTTAGCAACCGACTGTATCACCGTTTTCGATCGCCTATATTATTCAAAATGACAAAATATCGCATTTTTGTTTTGCGTGCTCGGTTCAGGCCAGAGCGGAATTACCGAGCGTTTGCCTGAATTTCCGTCAGTGCCAGTATCTCGCGCAACACCATGGTCGCATAACTGCCAGCTTGCAGGCTGAAGGCCAATACCAGATCAACACCTTCCCAACGGGCGCTCAGATCAGGCACCCGAACACGCAACGCCCTGCGTTGCTGTGCCACCCGTGCATCGCGCAAGCCCTGCTCAAACAACGGGAAACGCTCGATCACGGCGGCTTCGATCGCCGCGCATTGACTGCGCGCCATCGCCTCGCCGCTACCCCAGAGTACCGCTGTCGGATGAATGGCACCCTGTTGCAGGCGCTCATCGAGATCGGCAGAACCATCATCCCTGAAGCAGGCGCTGCGGCCATCGAGCATGAACACATCGCCGTCGATGCGTCGATTCCAGGTACCCGCCTGGACTCGCTGCGATAGCATACAATTGAACATCCACGAGCGCGCGGCGGAGAGGTAAAGACTGCGCTTATGCCTCGATAGCCGCCGCCTGGGCTCAGCAAACATGCGTTCTGCCTCGATCAAGTTCATCAAACCACGACCGAAACGTTGCTCGCCATAGTAGTTCGGCACACCCTGCTGCCGGATCAGATCACAACGCTTGTCGACAGCCTCGATGGAGCCATCAACACCGAATTCGATTTTGCGCAATCTGATAACGAACGCGTTGTGTTTCAACGTCCCGCGCTGCAACTTGCGCTGATGGCGCCTTATCTGCAGCAGGCCTACATCCTCGAGTTGAAAGCCTGCCCAGTCGATGTCATCCTGACCGGGCAGATGCACGCTGAACCACTGAGTCGTCACCGCGTTGCGATCCTTCAGACCGGCATAGCCAACCGCTTTTCGTTTGACCGCTGCAAAAGCGGCGATCCTGCCGGCAAGCCAATCGGTGTTGCAGTTGCGCTTGCGCACTTGCAGCCAGACATGCTCGCCATTACCGCTGAGCTCGAATGGCAAGACTTCGGTCACGACAAAGTCTTCAGGTGTTTGCTTGAGCCGTGCGCTGGCCGGCAGCACGGGGTAAGCGCGGGCCAATTGCTCAAATCGTGCTTGTGTGACGGCTGACATCATTTAGCCCGCATTTCTCACCAGGAACACGGGAGCAGGCTAGTCCTCGTGTTCGTAAGCGCCGCTCTGGAGCGAAAAGCGTAGCAATAGCTACGGTTTGAGTGAAGAAACCGTAGGGTGCGCCGTGCGCACCGCAAGTCTTCAGCTGCCTGGTCAGCTCCGGTGCGCACGGCGCACCCTACGATCTTGCGCAACCGACGAATAGCCTGAACCGTGACAGGCATGCCTGAAAAACACACTGTATTTTCGATCATCCGCGCACTCTAAAATCAGCCCATGCCTTATCATTATTTTACGCCGCCTGATGAGAAATGCGGGCTAAACTCCCCGTATGTTCAGGAAAATCATCTGGCCGCTCCCACGGTTCGCGCTGACGCTTGCGCTCTGCTTCAGCACCCTGGCCTGCGACGGCACCCCCAAACTCAAACCACTGCACAATGATGCGGTGATTCTGGCGTTCGGTGACAGTCTGACATCCGGTGTTGGCACGAACAAAGCGCAGGCGTATCCAGCCCGCCTGCAAGAGCTGATTTCACGTACCGTGGTCAATGCCGGCGTGCCCGGTGAAACCAGTCTGGATGGACTGCGAAGACTACCGGCATTGTTGAGGCAGCACCAACCCGCCCTGGTCATCATCTGTCACGGCGGAAATGACATCTTGCGCAAACTGAATTTGCAGCAAACGAAAGGACATATCCAGCAAATGATCGAACTCAGCCGAGACGCGGGCGCTCAGGTCGTGCTGATCGGTGTACCGAAGTTCGGAATTTTTCTTTCCAGCGCCGAGTTCTATTCCGAGCTTGCCAAAGCAAACCGCTTGCCACTGGAAAATGACGTACTTGGCAACGTACTGCAAAAACCCGCCCATAAATCGGATCAGGTGCATCCCAACGCCGACGGTTATGCGCTGATCGCGCAACGGCTCGCGGTGTTATTGATAGACGCGGAGGCGATCGAATGATCACGTCGATACGCGGGCTAGCCCATATTGACACTCTTCGACGCAGCAGCATAGTATGGTCAGGACGCTGAGCCTGCCTTGAACTCTGCCCCGCAACAGCGCATGAACAGAGAACATCACAATGATTGAGATGTATACCCGGTTGATCATTCGCTGGCGCTACGTCGTCGTGCTCGCGACCGTCTTCACCGTACTGCTGATCGGATACGGAGCGCAGCGCCTGACTTTCAGCAACGATTACCGCATGTTCTTCGGCCCGGACAACCCGCAGTTGCTCGCCTTCGAGCAAATGCAGAACACGTTCAACAAAAATGACAACATCATGTTCGTCATCACGCCGAAAGCCGGCAGCGTCTTCACCACTGAGACCCTGGCGGCTATCAAGGACATTACCGAAGAGGCCTGGCAAATCCCGTTTTCGACCCGCGTCGACTCGATCACCAATTATCAACACACCGCGGCCGAGGAGGATGACCTGATCGTCGATGACCTGGTGCCGGATCCATCAATCCTGAACGCTGAGGATCTTTCCAGCATTCAATTCATCACGATCAATGAACCGATGCTCGTGAACCGATTGATTTCACCCGACAGCAAACACACGGGCATCAACGTCACCGTGCAGCTGCCCGGCGAGAGACTCGATGAAGTGCCCAGCGCGGTGGCTTATGCGCGTGACATGCAGGCCAAATACACGGACGCGTACCCGGACCTGGAGATCAGACTGGTCGGTATGACCATGATGAACAACGCCTTCCCCGAGGCCAGTCAAGATGATGCCCAAAAGCTATACCCGCTGGCGCTGGGCTTTATCATCATCGCGCTGCTGTTGATGCTGAAAGGGCTGAGCGGCACGCTGACCACGCTGCTGATGATCGTTTTTTCGATTATCACCGCGATGGGCCTGGCCGGCTGGCTGGGGATCCGGCTTTCACCGCCGGTGATGAGCGCGCCGATCATGGTGCTGACAATGGCGATCGCGGATGCGGTGCACCTGCTGGTCACGATGAAACACGAAATGCATCTTGGCCGCAACAAGGTCGACGCGATGGTCGAGAGCATGCGCGTCAACTTCTGGCCGATTTGTGTGACGTCGCTGACCACGGTACTGGGCTTTCTGAGCCTGAATTTCAGTGATGCACCGCCGTTTCGCGATCTGGGAAATATCGCCGCGATCGGTGTTGCTGCGGCCTTCGTCTACTCGGCGACGTTCCTCCCGGCGGTAATCACGATGCTGCCGGCCCTATCCAGGCGGGAGGTGACCGGCAAAGTGGCGATGGGCCATTTTGGTGATTTCGTGATCAGGCATTACCGGTCGCTGTTGATCGGCAGCTCTGTCGTCGTGCTGATACTCGTTGCCCTGGTACCCAAGAACGAGCTGAACGATATTTTTGTCGAATATTTCGATACCAGCATAGAGTTCAGGCAGGATTCGGACTATACCGCGGAGAACCTGACCGGTGTCTATTACATTGACTTTTCCCTCGGCACGAATGAAGCCGGCGGCATCAGTGATCCGGACTATCTGAGAAAAATGCAGAAGTTTGTTCAGTATCTGCGCGCGCAGCCCGAAGTCATTCATGTCTACGCGCTGACCGATACCTTCAAACGCTTGAACAAGAACATGCACGGCGACGATCCGGCCTATTACAAATTGCCGGACGAGCGCAATCTGGCCGCCCAGTATCTGTTGCTGTATGAGATGTCGCTGCCCTATGGGCTGGATCTGAACAACCAGGTCGATGTCGGCAAAAGCGCGACCAAGATCGCGGTCACCCTCGAGACCCTGTCATCGAATCAGATTCTGGAACTGGAGCAACGCACATCCGACTGGCTGCAGCAGAACATGCCTGAACTGACCGGCTTCGGCACCGGCCCGACCGTGATGTTTGCGCATCTCGGTATGCGTAATATTCAAAGCATGCTGGTCGGCACGACTGTCGCATTGTTCATGATATCGATGGTGTTGATCCTGTTCTTCCGCTCGTTCAAGTACGGTGTCATCAGCCTGCTGCCCAACCTGTTGCCTGCGGCGGCTGCATTCGGTGTCTGGGGTTTGTTTGTTGGCCAGGTCGGTCTCGCGCTGTCGGTTGTGACCGGTATGACGCTTGGCATCGTGGTTGATGACACGGTGCATTTCATGAGCAAATACCTGCGTGCACGCAGAGAAAAAGGTTTCGATGCCAAACAGGCCGTGCACTACGCCTTCAACAGCGTTGGCATAGCCCTGCTGGTCACCTCGGTGGTGTTGATTGCCGGCTTCATGATCATGGCGCAATCACATTTCGAACTGAACGCCGGAATGGGTCTGCTGACCAGTGTGGTGATCGCGCTGGCGCTGGCCATCGACTTCATGTTGTTGCCACCCCTACTGATCAAACTCGAAGAGAACGGAGCAAAACAAGCATGAACACAGCCACACTAAGCACGGCACTGGCCGCTTTTTCCTTGTTCGTTCTGCCGTTGACACCGCTGGCCGAAACCGCCGAAGAAAAAGGGCTTGCGATCGCGATCGAAGCCGATAAACGCGACGAAGGATTTGGCGATTCGACCGCCAATATGACCATGGAGCTCAGAAACAAGCAGGGTGACACCAGCACACGCTACATCCGTATCAAAACCCTGGAGGTCATCGGTGATGGTGATAAATCGCTGTCTATTTTCGATGAACCAGCCGACGTCAAAGGTACGGCTTTTCTGACCTTTTCTCACGCGGTCAAACCGGACGATCAGTGGCTTTACCTGCCCGCACTCAAACGCGTTAAGCGCATCAATTCCAAAAACAAATCCGGCCCTTTCATGGGTAGCGAATTCGCCTACGAAGACATTGCCTCTCAGGAAGTCCAGAAATACACCTACAAATATCTGCGCGACGAGACCCTGAATGGCATCGACAGCTTTGTGGTCGAACGCTATCCGGCCTACGAGCACTCGGGCTACACGCGCCAGGTCGCCTGGTTCAACAAAGCCGAGTACCGGCCGGAAAAAGTCGTTTTCTATGACCGCAAGAACAGCCTGCTGAAGACACTGACTTACGATGACTACCAGCAATATCTGGACCAGTACTGGCGCGCGCATCAGATGCATATGGAAAACCATCAGACCGGCAAGAGCACCACGCTGAAATGGAACAACTACCAGTTCAGGACCGGCTTGAGCGACAGGGACTTCAACAAGAACAGCCTGAAACGCGCCAGGTAGTCAGCACTGGCGATGCGACAAGCCCTCGCCGGTTTCATTCTAGCCAGCACGTTGCTGCCTGCCGCTGTCACCGCGGCGCAATGGTCCGGCTATGTATCCGGCCAGTTTCGCGGCTTCTTTGAGGATCCGATCGATCCGCGCCAGCACAACAGTTACCTGTCCGCGGCTGCCGAACCCCGTTTTTATCACGGCTGGCAAAACGGCGATCAAGGCATCAACGCGATTCTGTTCTATCGCGTCGATCAATACGATGATCAGCGTACTCACGGTGACATCCGGGAACTGTCCTGGACCGGCGTTTTCAACGCATATGAAATTACCGCCGGCATCGGCAAGGTGTTCTGGGGTGTGACCGAAACGCAACATCTGGTGGATATCGTCAACCAGACCGATCTGGTCGAGAACGTCGACGGCGAGGACAAGTTGGGCCAGCCGATGGTCAAGCTCAGCACGCTCCAGGACTGGGGCATCATCGATTTTTTTGTGCTGCCCTATTTTCGCGAACGGACCTTTCCAGGCGTTGAGGGTCGCCCCCGGCCCGAAGTCGTCGTGGATACCGACCGCGACCCGATCTATGACTTCGAGGCCGGCAGAAACCACATCGACCTTGCGCTACGGTACTCGCACTATATCGGTGAATGGGAATTCGGCCTCTCCTATTTCAGCGGTATCGACCGCCTGCCGAGCGATTTCTTCCCTGTGGAATTCGCCCCCACCGGTCAGCCCACCGTGGCGGTCCCGGTCTACTCATTGATCAATCAGGCAGGTATCGATGGCCAGGTGTTTGTTGGCGACTGGACCTGGAAACTCGAGGCAATCAACAAGGAATA
>JARFQK010000080.1 GCA_029287815.1 Gammaproteobacteria bacterium | reverse complement strand
GGCAGTGTAGGTTGAAACATGACGGCCCTTGAAAAATCTGCCGTCAAGCAACTCAGAAATCGCATTTGCCCCGGTCTGGCTACATGTCAGATCGACCCAGGCAACTACGTGCTCCGGGACATCGGCGTCGTTCACATGAATACTGTCGATGATGCTCATGTAGCAAAACAGATCTCGTACCTCCTCAGTGGTGGTGCCACAGGGTAGGTTCAAAACTTGTATGAACATTGATTGAGACCTCTATGTAGTTTTTTTTGCCGGAAAACAGCACATTTCATGAATCCTTTCGATAAAATCATATTATGCGCGCATAGAAAGTCTTTGCAATTGGGTAATCTGCAAAAATTTGATCCAGATCAATAAACCACCATATTCATGATTTGCCAGAAAGTCCTGTAAAATCAAGTTCTTAATACCAATCGTTTGATTTAACTCTATGCGCCAGCAACTCCGCCTGACTCGGCACCGTTTCTTCAAACCCACCTTGTGGAAGACGCGTCTGATTTTCTGGGGTGGCGCTATCCTGGTTGGTGTTGCTGCCGCGCTGTTTGCGGTGCTCGGAGAGTATGGCGATCAAGCTTATCGAAGCTTGTTCGCTGTTGGTCCGTGGTGGAGTCTTGTGATTACGCCCGCTGGTTTGATGCTGATTGTCTGGCTGACGCGAAGGTTTTTTTCCGGCGCAGAGGGTAGTGGGATACCGCAAACCCTGATTGCGATAGAGGGTCGCGGCGGCAGACTGCTCGCTGAGCAACTGTTGTCATTCAGAATCGCGATTGGGAAAGTGCTGCTGACCGTTATGGGCCTGTTTTTCGGTGCTTCCATTGGTCGCGAGGGGCCAACAGTGCACTTGGGTGCGGCTGTGATGTATTCACTCGGTCGGTATGTCCACTTGCCCGCAAGATATCTCGAGCGTGGTTTGATCATGACCGGTGGTGGTGCCGGGATCGCGGCGGCATTCAATACGCCGATTGCCGGGATTGTCTTTGCGATCGAAGAAATGGCGCGATCATTCGATCGGCGCAACAGCAGCATGATCCTGATTGGTGTGATCCTCGCCGGTATGACCGCGATTTATGTCCACCAGGACAACTATAACTATTACGGAACTTCACCGGTCGACATCGATTTCAGCTGGGTATGGCTCGGTGTGGTCGTCTGCGGGGTCAGCGGCGGCTTGCTCGGAGGCATTTTCAGCTCATTGCTGATCCACGGAAACAGGAAGTTGCGGCCGTTGTTGCAGCGCCATTATCTATTGGTCGCCGGGGCTTGCGGTCTGGTGATCGCGCTGGTCGGTTTATTGAGTGGCGGCGCCGCCTTTGGCACGGGTTACATCGAAGCCAAGCAGATCGTGTCGTGCACAGGCTCCGATAGCTGTGCGGTTGAAACCGGCTTGATGTACCCGGTGTACAAAGTTCTGGCCACCGTTGCTTCATACCTCAGTGGCATCCCTGGTGGCATCTTTGCGCCGTCGCTGGCTAGCGGCGCTGGTTTCGGCAGCGATCTGGCTGCACTGTTTCCACCCGAACTCGCATCGACCATCGTAATCCTCGGCATGGTGGGTTACTTTTCCGGGGTGGTGCAGACCCCGATTACCGCGTTCGTTATTGTGATGGAAATGACCGACAACCAGGACCTTGTGCTGGCGCTAATGGCCACGTCACTGATCGCCTCCGGCGCCTCCAAGCTGGTTTGCCGGAAACCAATCTATTATGCGCTGGCCGAGAATTTCATGACGGCACGTCTACTCGCGCAGAAGGTGGGCTGAGGTCCTGGCTTACTCCTCCCTGGATTTGCGCAGCAGACCGTACACCGCACCGGTGCCACCGTCTTTCGGCTGGGCGCTGCAGAAGGCCAGAACCTCATCGGCCTGTCGCAGCCAGCGGTTCACCATCGGTTTGATGACCGGCTTATTTGCTGAGCGAAAGCCCTTGCCGTGGACGATGAGCACATGGCGATGGCCCAAGCGTCGGCATTCGTTCAAAAACGCCGTGAGCTGTTGGCTGGCCTGGTCGATGGTCATGCCGTGCAAGTCGACCATCGCGTCGATCGCCAGTTTGCCATTGCGGAGTTTCTTCAACACCGACTTCTGCACCCCACCGGCACGCGCGAAGAGCAGGTGATCCGGACACTCCTCAGTGAACGCATTCTCGCCAAATCTTTGCGGCAACTCGTCGATGGCTCGATCGGGGCGGCGTCGCGGTTTGCGGGCCGCCGGGTTACGACTGACTTTGTTGACGGGCTTCAGCGGCTTAACATCGCCCATGGCTTGCCGAAACAGGGCAATGTCATCATCATTCGCTTCTTTGTGTTTGTCGTTCATATGCCAGTATGCTGTATGATTGGACTGTCCTGGTTTAGAGCTCTAGTTTAACGTGCATATCCTTTTGAGTAATGATGATGGCTACCGCGCTCCCGGCCTGGAAAAGCTGGCGACGGCGCTGTCAGAATCTGACCTCGTCACCGTGGTTGCGCCAGATCGAGATCGCAGTGGCGCCAGCAATTCATTGACCCTGGAGCGACCGGTGCGCGTAAACATGGCCGAGAATGGTTTTTATTTCGTCAACGGCACACCGACCGACTGCATCCATCTGGCCATTACCGGTCTGCTCGATGAAGACCCCGACATGGTCATCTCCGGCATCAACGCCGGCGCAAACATGGGCGATGACGTACTTTATTCCGGTACGGTCGCCGCTGCGATGGAAGGGCGTTTTCTCGGTTTGCCCGCAATCGCGGTGTCGATGACGTCCTTCGATCCACTCCATTACGATACCGGCGTCAAGGCCATTACGAGTATAATTGAGCGCCTCCGTGACAAATCTTTACCGCAGACGAGTATTTTGAATGTAAATGTACCGGATGTGCACTGGAGTGAAATCAGCGGGTTCAAGGTAACGCGGCTGGGCAACCGTCACAAGTCCGAAGGCGTGATCCGACAGACCGACCCACGCGGTCACTCGGTCTATTGGGTCGGTCCCCCAGGCTCAGCGCAGGATGCGGGTGAGGGTACTGACTTCCATGCAGTTGAACATAATTTTATATCGATCACGCCTTTGCAAACAGATCTGACCCGTTATGATAGCCTTCAGGAATTGAAAGACTGGTTGTACCGCTGATGATGAGCCTAAACAGGCCAGGCCGGCTCGGTCGATAGCGCAGACAGCGGACCACAGCCAGCATTCCATCGAGGTAGAATCAACATGAGGTATTCGGCTGCGTATATTGCGCTGCGCGTTTTGTGGCACTGCATTCGGACCTGTCTGGGGTTGACAATAGACTGACGATTCGATGAAAACTGATATTCAGGGCATAGGTATGACATCCCAGCGAACGCGCGACCGGCTGGTTCAGCGATTGCGCGCGGAGGGGATCCGGAATGAGCGCGTACTCGAAGTGATCCGCACGACGCCTCGCCATTTGTTCATCGACGAGGCCTTGGCACACCGAGCCTACGAGGACACCGCTTTG
>JARFQK010000144.1 GCA_029287815.1 Gammaproteobacteria bacterium | reverse complement strand
GCTGCCAGCGCCTGCAAGCACGAGCACGTGACCCGGCGATGCTGTCACCGCCTCCCGCTGCGCCGCGTTCAAGCCATTCAGAATGCTCGATACATCCGCGGTCGAATAATCGTCTACTGGAAAATCAAGGTCATTGCTCATTGGGACTGTTCATGTTGTTATTTCCAACGGCAGGCTATCTCGCGCTTCAACGGTCCAAGACGCCAACAGTGTTGAGATCGATGAGGCGATTCCAATCGAGGCGATGTGGTGCGCACGGCGCACCCTACCGTCACTTGCGCCGCGCTGGTGGCCATGTTAACACTATGCGTACCCGCCGTTCATCATCACCACTCTTTGCGTCCTCTGCGCCTTCGCGTCTTTGCGTTGAGAAATTATCCGCGGGTTAGTCCTGCAGCGACACGAGCAGTATGAACGCGCCGAGGCCACCTGCGATCCATGAAACCAAAGGAGCGCCCCAAATCATCACCGGCGTAAATCCGTCGAGACCGAAGACGATCAGTCCTGCCATCAGCAGACCAGTGCCGGCAATCGTCATCACGGTGCGCTGATTGCCGCGTTTGATGTCATCCCGGATCTTCTGCATTTCCCGCAACTGGAGCCGGTGCTCATCGTTTTCCGCATTCTTTTTGGTCGCCGCATAGATCAATCCGGGCATCTCGGGCAGTTTTTCGACGATTTGCGGCATGTTCTCTTTCAACGCATGCAGCAGCGACTGCGCCCCGACCTGCTCTTTCATCCACCGTTCCAGAAAGGGCTTGGCTGTGGTCCACAGATCGAGCTCGGGATAGAGCTGACGGCCGAGGCCTTCGATATTAAGCAGCGTTTTTTGCAACAAAACCAGCTGTGGCTGGATTTCCATGTTGAAACGGCGCGCAGTCTGGAACAGGCGCAACAACAACTGTCCAAAAGATATTTCCTTCAGCGGCCGTTGGAAGATCGGCTCACAGACGCTGCGAATCGCTGACTCGAACTCATCGACACGGGTACCTGCGGGCACCCAGCCGGATTCGACGTGCAGGCGCGCGACTTTGTGATAATCACGCTGAAAGAAAGCGAGAAAGTTCTCTGCGAGGTAGCGTTTGTCGACCGTACTCAGCGTGCCGACGATACCAAAATCGACCGCAACATACTTTGGGCGCTGTGGGTCGTTGATATTGATGAATATATTCCCCGGGTGCATGTCCGCATGGAAAAAATTGTGCTTGAACACCTGGGTAAAAAAAATCTCCACACCCAGCTCAGCCAGTCGTTTCATATTGGTGTTATTGGCTTTGAGCTTTTCGACGTTGCGAATCGGGACGCCGTAGATGCGTTCCATGACGAGCACATTCTTATGGGTGTAGTCCCAGTAGACCTCCGGGACATAAAGGCTGGTGTCGCCCTCAAAGTTCCGCTTCAACTGGCTGGCATTGGCTGCCTCGCGCAACAGGTCGAGTTCATCAATAATAGTCTTCTCGTATTCTGCGACGACTTCGACCGGGCGCAGTCGCCTGGCGTCCGATGAGTAACGAGCAGCAAGATCGGCGATGATGTAGAGCAGAGACAGGTCGCGCTGAATGACCGGCAGCACGTCCGGTCTCAGTACCTTGATCACCACTTCCCGGCCATCCTTGAGTCGCGCCGCGTGTACCTGTGCAATCGAAGCCGATGCCAACGGCTCGGCCTCGAACTCATCGACGACCTCCTCGACCGGACACGCAAAGGCCTTTTCGATGGCCCGCTTAGCCACGGCACCTGGAAACGGCGGCACCGCGTCCTGCAAGCGTTCGAGCTCGTCGGCCACATCATCGGGCAGCAGATCCCTACGCGTCGATAACATCTGGCCAAACTTGATAAATATCGGCCCGAGATCTTCCAGTACTCTTCGGATGCGCTCGGCTCTCGATGCGCGCTTGCGCACGAACCAGTTGACCGGATTCAGATAGATCAGGAAGCGGAATGGCCTGAACAGATGTGTAGCAAAAACGATATCGTCCAGGCCGTGACGCATCAATACGAAATTGATGCGCAACAAACGGAAAAACTGGCCGAACCTCAACATTAGCTATTTTTTCGTGTCTTGCAGGCGATGGATGCGCGCCTCAAGACGATCCACGTCATCGCGTAATCGATCAACCTGCTGGCTGAAAACATCGATCTCGGCGCCACTAACGACATCACGGCGTTCTTCCTGCAGGTATTCGCCGATATCGGCGCCAAGATTGTTCACCGTGGATCGGCTCCATTTCCCAAACTTGTCGAACGCATTCACCAACCGGTGAGCCGCAAAGTCACCGGCAAACTTCGAAAGATGCTCTTCCCAGTCGATTTCCATATCCGCCAGTACCGCTTTGAACTGGCGCCCGAGCCGCGTGTCACCGCGTATTTCCACCTCTCCCGAGAAAAACAGCGGTGCCGAATCCCTGTGCAAGCCAAGTTTGAACAAACCCGAGGGCGAGCCGCGGAGAATGGTATCCGGTTCGATCGCCGACTCGGTGATCACCTCAATCGCGCCGTCATCTACAAACAAAAATAATTCGCCCTGCAGCCCGCGGAGCTCAATCCCGATTAGCTTCCCATCGAGAGCCTTCATCTTTTCCGGCGCTTCGGGATCGAGCGCGAGGTAACGGTTGAAAGCCGAGGACAGCAAACGCGCGAGGGTGGTGTTAATCATGGCCTGGCCGATTAAGGCATAGGTCAGTGATACCGCCGATGCAACAAAAGCCTTCCCCCCGGCGCTTGGCCAGAGCCTCATTGTCGTGCTGCGCGAGGTCGGCGACGCGCGCCGAGCGGATGATATGATTGCGAGAGCGGGTCATGCTTTGAATCTAGAGCTTAAAGCCCTTGTGCAAGGCGACGATGCCACCAGTCATATTGTGATAGGTGCATCTTTCAAAACCGGCATCCTGCATCATCTGCTTCAGCGTCGCCTGGTCGGGATGCATGCGTATCGATTCCGCCAAATAGCGATAGCTGTCCTCATCACGGGCTATGATCTTGCCCATCAAAGGCATGATATTGAATGAATAGAAGTCGTAGACCTTCTCGAGCCCAGGCATCACCGGTTTCGAAAACTCCAGGACGAGCAGACGGCCCCCGGGTTTGAGCACTCGATGCATCGATGCCAGCGCTCTGTCCTGGTTGGTCACATTGCGCAGACCGAACGCAATGGTGATACAGTCGAAACTGTTGTCCTCGAAAGGCAAGTCCTCGGCGTTGGCTTCGACGAATTTGACGTTACCTGCGATGCCTTTATCGATCAGACGGCGCCTGCCCTGTTCAAGCATCGCAGCATTGATATCAGAGATCACGACTTCACCATCAGGCCCGACCAGCTTCGACATTTCAATCGTCAAATCACCGGTACCACCAGCAACATCAAGTGCTCGCTGGCCCTTCTTCAGCCCGGTATGCCTGATCGCAATTCTTTTCCAGATGCGGTGAATGCCAAACGACATAACGTCGTTCATCAAATCGTATTTGCTCGCGACGGAGTCGAAGACATCGGCAACGAGGCCTTCTTTCTTTTCGACCTCAACCTGCTTGTAACCGAAATGTGTTTTGTCAGACATGTTTTGTACCGTTGGCGGATAAGCGCTGATACAACCAGATTTCATCCAGGCCCGGAGGCATTTTCGAGTGGATCACAATGTTAATCACTTCTAACCACACGACGCCAGAAAAACTTCCTCATCAATCTGCGTTTAGTCCGTTTTTTTTCTGTTATGGCCCGCCTTTTCGAGGCGTTCGAGATAGTCTTTCCATTTACTCTCGTAACCCGAACCCAACTCGTAGAGATAATCCCAGGTATAGATTCCGGTATCATGGCGGTCGTCGAACACCAGTTTAACCGCATAATTCCCCTGTGGCTCTATTGCGGTGATATTGACGTCCTCTTTGCCCAACTGCAATACTTCCTGCCCAGGGCCATGCCCGGTAACTTCAGCTGAAGGCGAGTAGACACGCAGGTATTCACATGGCAATTGGAATTTACTGCCATCGTCATACTCAAGCTCGAGCACCTTACTTTTCTGGTGCAAATTAATATTGGTAGGTCTTGGCATATCGATACCCTGGTTCAATTGTAAAAATGCTGACTGCATCCGACTGTTGCTTCACAGCTCTCGGCGGCTCCTTTGGCCAAAAGCCGTTGTGAGCTGCGACCTTTCCGACCTTCAGCCTTCGCTCAGAAGGCCGTCTGCCCAAATACATCATGCGGCTAGCACGCATCTCTCACCACAATCACGGGAGCAGACGCAAGAAATAACCCGCCTGGTGAGAAATGGGGGCTACAGAATGTAACGACTGAGATCCTCATCTTCGACCAGGTCACCAAGGCTTCTGTCAACGTAAGCGCTGTCAATGAGCAGGCTATGACCGGCCTTATCCGGCGCATCAAACGATATCTCTTCCAGCAACCGCTCCATCACCGTGTGCAGTCGACGCGCCCCGATGTTTTCTGAACGTTCATTCACAGCAAACGCCACTTCGGCCACGCGCTCGACACCGCTCTCGGAAAATTCCAGATCGACACCCTCGGTCTCCATCAGTGCCGCGTACTGTGTGGTCAATGATGCATCGGGCTCTGTCAGGATGCGCTTGAAATCATTCGCATTCAATGCGGTAAGTTCTACCCGTATCGGCAAACGACCCTGCAATTCCGGTATCAGGTCCGATGGCTTTGACAGGTGAAACGCACCCGATGCGATGAACAACACGTGATCCGTCTTGACCATGCCGTATTTCGTCGTGACCGTGCAACCTTCCACCAGCGGCAATAAGTCGCGTTGCACGCCCTCGCGAGACACATCAGCACCACCGGTTTCAGCGCGTTTTGCTACTTTGTCAATCTCATCGATGAACACAATGCCGTTTTGCTCAGCGTTTTCCAGCGCTATCGCTTTGATATCGTCCTCCTTGAGCAATTTCGCGGCTTCTTCATCGAGCAAAAGTTTTTGTGCCTGGGCAATGGTCATCTTACGGGTTTTCTTCTTCTCGCTTGACAGATTCTGGAACATGCCCTGCAGCTGGCTGGTCATCTCCTCCATACCCGGCGGTGCCATGATTTCAACACCGACGGGTTTTACCGTGACATCGACCTCTATCTCTTTGTCATCCAGCTCGCCCTGGCGCAGCTTGACACGGAATTTCTGCCGCGTGGACGAGTCATGATCGGGCTCGGGTTCGCCAAGGCTGTCCCGCGGCGGCGGCAACAGCACGTCGAGAATGCGCTCTTCAACGGCTTCTTCGGCCAGATGTCGCACCTTTTCCATTTCGTATTCACGCGTGGTTTTAATTGACATGTCCACAAGATCGCGAATGATAGAATCAACTTCACGCC
>JARFQK010000130.1 GCA_029287815.1 Gammaproteobacteria bacterium | reverse complement strand
GCATTGTGCCCAGGCGGCTGCTGAGGGTGGAGAGAACAGTCTGATCGATCACGAGTTGGTGTATCTCCGTATTCGCGACGAGAATCCTGCGCTGATCAAGGCGCTTATGCACCCGGAAGCCATGGTTATCCCGCCGAATGTAGAGCAAGGGAGTGAGATCCGGCGTGCCTGCGCAGGGCCCGTATTTTCGGTTGATCAGTTGACCGGCAGTTTGCACATGAGATACACGGCGCGCAAACGCAACATTCAGTGGCGCGATGACGCGCTAACGCGGGAGGCGGCGCAGTTGATTACACAAATACTTGATATTGATGAGATCGCCTATACATACCGGCTAAGTGCCGGGGAGGGTGTGATCAGCAACAACGTCTTGCACAGACGCTCGGGATTTGTCGATGATGAGAACGCCAAAAGACTAATGTACCGTGCACGATACTACGACCGGGTCGCTGACACTGGGTTGAATCAACACGTTTGAGCGAAACCATTTAAGCAAAGGTGGATTTAAGGTTATGCTGTGGCTTAGCGAAGTACTCCTGCAAGGGCATCAGTTGGAGTCATTCGACGATTTGCTCTTAGAGCTGAAAAAACGCGCCCGCGAGGGTGAGCTGTTCTTTCGCATGGACGTCAAACCCCCCTTTCCGGATACGCCAGCGGACTGGGAGGATAAATTGGAGGCAGCGTTTACCTCACGGCAGGAGTGAGGGGACCTGGGCAAACACCATCTCAATTTTTGGGCAACGATATGCTGTGGGAAGACGACGACAAGAAAACTGACGAGGACGCGATACTAGACGACGTGGTCGATCTGATTTTCAAGATCGATTGCAAGCAGATCCCGACGATGCACGCCTATGAGCTGGCGCAGGCGCTTTATGAGCTATTGCCCTGGATCAAGGACGAGCCGGAGATTGGTATCCATCAGATCCATGGCGCCACCTCCGGCAATGGCTGGGAACGTCCACCGGATGGCGAGCTGATGCACTTGTCCAGACGAGCGAGAATGCATCTGCGCGTACCCAAAGAAAGAGTCGATGAGGCCAGGGCGATTTCCGGTGAAACGCTCGATATCGCTGGCTTCCCGGTCGCATTAGGTGCAGCCAGTGTAAAGCTGCTGAACCCGATTCCAACGCTGTTTTCGCGCTACGTCATCGGCCCCGAAGGTCTGGATGAAGAGGGGTTTGTCGATTGGATTGCTGACGAGCTGCGTCAGCGTGACATCCTTGTGCGCAAGCTGCTTTGCGGCATCGGGCATAGGTTGGCGACGCCGGAGGGTGACATTAATACGCGCAGCGTTATGATCGCTGACCTGGACAAAGCAACGTCACTCAGTCTGCAAGAGACCGGTGTCGGGCCTGGCCGGCATTTGGGGTGCGGCATCTTTCTGCCTCACAAAGGTATTCGCGCTGTCGGTGAAACCGAGGACAAATCTCACTTTACGGGTACTTGATCTATCCCCTTCAGGTAGGGTGTCTGGCATCTATTGGCAATCTGATTTAATATTCGCGCTCGATTTTTTGGGCGTTTTAGTTGCATACAGATACTAGGGGTAGCAAAAATATGGCACTTGACTCAGTTGAAAGAACAGAAAACGGCTATTTAGTGAATTCCAGTGACTGGACCGAGGAAATAGCGAAAGAACTTTTCGCTGAAGAAGGCATTGAGCCGACTCAGGAGCATTGGGATATCGTGAACTATGTTCGCGAGGAGACACTGAGCGGAAATGAGCCCAATGAGCGCAGCATCATGAAAGCCATGGGCAAGGTCTGGGGGCGTAAAGTAAGTTCAAAAGAAATGTACGAAATGTTTCCAGGAATGCCTTCGAAGCAGGGTTTGAAGATCGGTGGTTGCCCGCAGAGCACCCGCAAAGGCGGATACTGAACGGTTAGAACCCTTACCCTTCTGGGGTATATTGTTGCAATTTCTCGGGATGTTACACTCCCGCGACAGCATTCTTACATCATTGGCTGCGATGCCAGAGGCGGCCAATCTTTTTAAAGGTGAATCACATGAGCGATAAAGCGGCAAAGATCAAAGAAATGATCGAGATGCAGAAACAGTTCATCGAGTATGAGCACAACAACGGTGTTGACCCCCAAGACTATTTCACACCTCAGTCGGGACATGAACTCGACGGTTATCGTCAGAAGTACAGGGATCTGGCCATGGAAGTCGTCGACATGGCGCATTCTGAGGTCGGCTCCAACCGCTAGGTCTAGAGTTGACCCAAAAGTCGAGAAGGCCGCATAGCTGCGGCCTTTTTCGTTTCTGTCACGTTAAATCTTTTTTAGCAAATTCAGTGGGGGGCTAAACCTCGCTCCACATGCGCACCAGATTCACGTAGGCATTGCTGACCAGTTCTGTTTCCTGTTGATCTTTGGCTTTCTCCAGCAGGATTTCGCGTGCCAGATGCAGCTTGTACAGTAATTCCCTTTGCAGGGGGTCGCGCACCAAGCTTTGCAGCCAGGTTACTGCCACCAGGCGCTCGCCGCGGGTCACTTCATTGACTCTGTGGGTGCTGGATGATGGGTACATGACCGCGTCACCTGCTGCCAGTTTTACGTTTTGTTCACCAAAAGCGGTGTGGATTGCGAGTTCGCCGCCGTCATATTCATCGGGCGCGCTGATGAACAGTGTAATCGACAAATCAGAGCGGTAACGTTGGCCCGGTGGGCCCATGACCGGGTCATCAACGTGATTGCCGTAATACATGCCGGTTGTATACTTTGCGTAGTAGGGCGCTGCGATTTTAGCGGGTAGCGCAGCAGCAAGATAAACCGGGTGTTTGACCAGATTGCCCATGACCAGATTGTTGAGTTGGCTCATGGCCTGGTCCGGGATCTGCATCTCCGTGTTTTTCTTGACAGTCACAGCCTCGCTACCAGCGGAAAGCTTGCCATCGACAAATTGTGCGCTGGCGATAAAGTCGCGGACTACCGCCAGCGCCTCGCGGTCAAGCACTCCAGGAATTGTGATCAGCATGTTTCGTACCCGCTCTGCTATTGCGTATAATGCTGAAATGATAACAGGTGATGTCTATGAAGCTGAATATTATTGTTGATGGCCGCTCCAACGCATTCAATGTGCCCGATAGCTTACTTGAGGAGGCCGTTGATTTTTTCCAGAAACTTGATAGCGATATGGACAGGGGCTGGCAGATGAGCCGGGACTGGGTGGACCATCCAACGCCAGAGCAGCGCTGCCAGATCGCTGCCGACAAAATTCTGACTGCCATCGAGACGGACAACGACAAGCTGTTGATGCTGATGGCGGCTTATATCTTGCGCACATTGCCCGGTGTGACCGGAATAAATATTGATATCACCGGTGATATGAATGAAACCGAGATCATCATGGGTCATCAGGATCAACGGCCACTGGGGCCTATCTTCAGCTGAGTTTCAACGCAAAGGCGCGAAGAATGCCAAGCTATTTCGGGTCTTGAGGTAGGAGCGGCTTCAGCCGCGAACCGAGTTCGCGGCTGAAG
>JARFQK010000082.1 GCA_029287815.1 Gammaproteobacteria bacterium | reverse complement strand
TGTCATAAATTATGCCTACTAATTAGGGAGATGACACATGAGAACCACACTGAACATCGATGACCAATTACTGGCAGAGGCTCAGCGGATTACCGGGGTGAGCGAGAAAGTTGCACTCGTTCGAGAGGGGCTGCGCGCCCTGATTGAGCGAGAAAGCGCGCGCCGGTTGGCGCGACTGGGAGGAAGCGAGCCTCAACTGAAACCAATACCTCGTCGCCGGCCCGATCCTGCAAAATGATCATGGTCGATACTTCGATCTGGATCGACCATCTGCGCTCCGGTGATACCCGGCTTGCCGATTTACTTGACCGAAGTCAGGTACTGGCACACCCTTTTGTCACAGGTGAACTGGCATCCGGAAATTTGCGCAACCGTGATGAAATTCTCCGACTGTTCAATGACCTTCCACAGTCACCGGTCGCCTCTGTAGAAGAGGCACTGCATTTTATCGAACGCAATCAACTGATGGGACTGGGCGTCGGTTATATCGATATCCATCTGCTTGCCGCAACCGCCTTGGCGGAAAACGCCATGCTCTGGACAGGCGATAAACGACTGAAGAAAGTTGCTAGCAAGATAAAATTGGCGCTTGACGAATAATCCTTGGATTATCTGAAATCCAGCGGCAAGATAAACGCCGTGCCGTTGTCCATACGCGACTTCTTCAGGTAGCCCCGCCATGCGGCGATGCGCTCCTACGTTCTAATTTGCATCAAACACTTTTTAGGCGGTGAGAGCCTGCTGTTGCCAGCCATTGCCTGCCAGTGCCGGTCACTCCCACTCGATTGTAAATAAGCCATTTATATCTTTGATATTCAATGGCTTATTCTCCTGCTAATTGGTAATACTATGTCGCCGGATTGGACCAATGAGCGTCTCAATCAAGGGTGTTATTGCTTCTTATACCCAAAGTTCGCAGAGACAATAATGATCACGACTTGCGCCCCTGCTGAACACTCTAGCGAGCATCAACATCGACATTCTGAGGTGGGATACCGATGATCTCATCGTCTAGCCAGCGATGCAGCATTACCCCAAATTCAGTCGCGACATCGACACCAGGAAAATCTTGTTCCAGTGCTACACCAATAACTTCAAGCGCGTCTCCGGAACAGACGAGGGCTATAGCCGCAGATTCAATCTTTGCTAGACTCCGAAAATGTGGTGAATGGCCTTTGCGCCAAATCAATATATCGATAGGTTGCGCCAGTCGTTCTACAACTGGAGGTTGTTGATCCTGGTTGATAGCATGCCAGATATCCAAGGTATTGAAGTGTTGCGTGTTGATACTAAGTGTAGGCACAGGTTGCAAACGGATACTTCCACTTTCCGCGGTGGCAAGATGTTTCAGGTCGTCGTGTATCATTACGGTACTGTCGGCCCCATCAAACACTCTTCGCAGTTTCCAGTCCATCAGCGCAAGTTCTGAGACTTCCTTGTCGTCGCGTTCGATCATTGTTGGGACATACCCGAAGTGCATCAGTGCCTGCCGGTAAAGGTCCCAAACGCCGTCATGAGCAGAAATTATTGTGGAAAAGCCACGAAATCATCACAAAAGTTTAACATCTGGACTGGCTAGGTGTTTATGGCGAGTGAGGAAACAAGGAAGTGGGGGCAAGTCTTGCAATCAAGCATTTTCACTTTCGGCCTTTTGGATTGCACGACTCACCGTTGAATATCATCGACTACACCGTCCAGGAGTGGGGAGTCTCTCAAGCCAATACTTACCTTGACGGCCTGGAATCGCGCGCAAAACCCCTTGCTGAAAATCCAGACCTTGGAACGACACGCGAGACACTCTCGGAGAGGCTACTCAGCTTCCCTTACGAAAGCCATATTCTGCATTACAAAAACACGCCCGCTGCATTGTGACTCTACGAGCACTCCATCAGCATATGGATCCTTTGAAGCATCTCTGATTCTTCCATTCAGCCTAATGGCGCTTACTTAAGCCGATACGGGTTGCTTCTGTAGGAAATGTCGGCGGCAGGGAAGCCGCCGTCGAGCCTACACGGAGGTATTCACGGCGTTTTCCGGAAGAAGTAACCCGTGTCGGTCGGTCGATTGGCCGACAATAGCTCTTGAGCAAGTGCCATTCCCATTAAGCCGGACTTCTGAGAGAGAACGGCTGTACCTACTGGCCGCACTCAATGCACATACCCAATGTCTGCAGCGACATAGTGACTGACCTCCTGATTCCGTGTGCAGAAGGAGAGCGCATGACCCTGCAGCCACCCAATCCGGCGGGGCGCATCCACAATCACCGATACCAAGAACAGCTCTACACGCATGGCATGGATTGGTGCGCCGTGCTTATATCGAGCGCGGCAATACCATGATCTATACCATTGAAAAATGGTAATAACTGCTTGCCGATGCCTGCCACTACCAGATGTTGCCAGACAGCATTGAGGATAAGTTATTGGTTATGCAAGCTTGCTGCGTCTTGATGCCTGCCAGTGCCAGATCTGGCCTACTCCCACTCGATTGTAAATAAGCCATCTTTTCACATTTTATCGCCGCCTCTCAAGCGCCATGGCGGCGTTGCAACTTTTTCTAAGGACTACGGCCATTAGCTGCAAATCGCGCCTTGCCCTGACGCTTGCGGAACAGCGCTAACCCGCATTTCTCACCAGGCGGCGTAGAGTACTGATAAGGCATTGGCTCTTTTGAGAAAACTCGCCTGACCGAAAATACAGCGTGTTTTTCAAGCGTACCTATCACGGTTCAGGCTGGTGCAATATCCGGCATGGCAAGATTATGCGGCTTCGTCAGACATGACGGCAGGGCAAGCAAAGATGCTATTATGCCTTCCTCAAGGCGTGTTGCGATCGGCCCGGTTCGTAGCATCCTCTTTCAATATGCTATTGAAGATGGACACGATGCGCAACGCCATCACCAGATACTGACGTTGACGAAACAACAGTCAAGGAATCGTGTACGACACCTATTGCCATGATTGCTGAATCTCTGATTTTGACCGCCTTTCTGCTCGGCCTGGTGAGTGCGGTTTCTCTGCCCTTAGGCACGATCAGTTCTGCCTTTTGGCGCCCGAGCGATCGTGTAATTGCGTTTTTAATGGCCTTCGGCGGCGGCGCGCTGCTGGCAGCACTGACGATCGACCTGGTCGCATCGTCGCTTGAAAAAGGTCATTTCACGCCGCTGGCGTTCGGTTGCATTCTCGGCGGTCTGCTGTTCGTGTTATTGAATGAGCTGGTCAACGACTATGGCGGTTTTGTGCGCAAGGCGTCGACGACGATCTACTACCTGCGCAAAGAGAGCTCGCGCGGCGCCATCGCAATGCTCGTCGACCTCAAGGAACCATCGATATTCAAGGGGCTGTCAACTAAGGAATACCGTGCCTTGGCAGCGTCACTGGTTCGCCGTCATTATAAAAAGGGCGAACTCATTTACCGTGAGGGTGATCCGGCAGAAGCCCTGTATATGGTCAACAGCGGCGAGGTCGAATTACTGGATCCACAACACGACATGATTCCGTCAGCCACTGCTACCAAATACGAGTCCTTTGGCTGGTTGGACATGTTGTCGGGGGCACCGACCTCGATGGCAGCCGTGGCCGCATCCGATGTCACGCTCTGGTTGTTGCCACGCGGCGCTTTTTTCGCCCTGGTCCCCAGTTCACCCACATTAATCCAACAACTGCATCGCGCCCTTCGTGACAATACGTTGGTGCAACATCTGCAAGATCGCCATGGCATGACTCCCGAAGAGGCCAAATCCTGGACAGACAAATCGGTCAAATCCCTGCTCAGTCGCGGCGTATTCTCCGAAGCAACCACGCTGGAGAGAAAGGACGATGAATTCATCGCAATCGCCGCTGAGATCGGGCGCTTCAACCTGTTTTCGCATCTGACCCAGGACGAACTGCAGGTCATCGCCTCCCGCCTGATCTATAAACGTTTCGCCAAGGGACAGACCCTGTTCCATCGGGGCGAAATCTCTAATCGAATGTACTTTGTCGCCAAAGGCGAGATCACATCACTGAACCCGTCATTGCATCTGCGGGCGACCGAGATCCTGGGGCCCGGGACCGGTTTTGGTGGACTCGCTTTTGTCACCGGCTGCCGCCATGCCCTGTCTGCGGTGGCTACCGAAGCGACCGAAGTCTGGGTTTTACGAAAATCGGACTTTGATGAACTGTTGGTGCAAACGCCGGTGTTGACGACAAAGCTGAAACAGAACGTACAGAGCGATGAAGTCACCGAGTACCTACGCTATAAGCAGCATTATGATGACGACCTGATCGAGCGTTGGAAAAGAAAGACACTCGCGGCCATTGACTCAAACACGCCGCTACCGGCGATATCTGAGATGTCTTTTGAAGTGACCGAACACAAGGGCGCACCGCTCGCCATATGGCTTGGCATCCTGCTCGACGGCATCCCCGAGTCGCTCGTGATTGGAGCGAGCCTGGTCCAGGCACAGATCAGTTATTCGTTGATCGGCGGCCTGTTTCTGTCCAACTACCCGGAGGCTTTGTCGAGTTCTATCGGAATGCGCCAGCACGGATTCCCATTTCGTCGGATTTTGTTTATGTGGACTTCGCTGATGGTGATCACCGGGATAGGAGCCGCACTGGGCAACATATTCTTCACTGGCGCCGCGCCGTCATTGTTCGCACTGGTCGAAGGTATCGCCGCAGGCGCCATGTTGACCATGATTGCCCAGACTATGCTGCCTGAAGCCTATTTCAAAGGTGGCTCGATCATCGGCTTCTCCACGCTACTTG
>JARFQK010000045.1 GCA_029287815.1 Gammaproteobacteria bacterium | reverse complement strand
CTTGGCTGTGTCCCCAGGTCAGTGCTGCCCACAGCCCCATGGCGACAGGAACTAGCCACTGCATCGAAACCTTCATCCTAACCTCCGGCTCGCGGTTCACCTCGATCAGTTTGTCTCGATTTTTCCGGTTTGTCTACCCGGCTCTGTGGTTTTTCGGTTCAGGCTGGTCTTCGCCTGCCCAAGATCGTAGGGTGCGCCGTGCGCACCAGAACCGGCCACCGAACTGAAGATGCGCGGTGCGCATGGCGCACCCTACGGTCTCTTCACTCAAACCGTAACTATGGCTACGCTTTTCGCTCCAGAGCGGCGCTTACGAACACCAGCCCGCATGTCCCACCATCTGGTGGGACATGCGGGCTCCGTCCTGCGCCTGCTCCCGTGATCCTGGTGAGAAATGCCGGCTAGAGGCAGGCTTTATTATTGCCGCGTCATGGTGTCGATCAGTGATTCGTGCAACGGTGTGGCGTGGGTGGCGAATTGGTCGAATGCGCGCTGGCTGCCGGTGTCGCTCCACAGTTCCAGATTCTGGATCGGCTGCATTGCGGGCGAGCTGAACTCGCGTATGGTTTGCAATAGATCCATCATTGTAACAAAGGCTTCCGCCAGCTGGCGATAGAGTTCGGCCGCTGATTTTTGCACGTTGTCGCTGATGTGGTGGTAGGCCGATCGCCCCATATCAACGTAGTAACTGACCCTGACCAGGCGCTTCTCGGCGCGCTGCGGATACAGTCCGGAAACCAGCAGACACTGGTCACCGATGTCGCGCAACTGCTCGATGCGCAGGGATTTGGGCAGACCCTGGCTGCGCAGATAACCCAACGCCATCGCCTGTGTCGCCAGATCCTGGTCTTTCATGAAGCGCATCAGCGTGAAGACCAAATAGCTCTCCATCGATTCGTCGAGCTCGCAGCTGCAATGCTGCTTCGCCTCCTGAATCAGGGAGTGCCACTGCGCGACCTCGGTCTGTTCCAGTATCAGGTTGTGAGTCATAACGATCACTCCCGTGGTTTGAGCACGTACCGGTCTTGTTCGAAAACAAGTTCCGATAGGTAAGTTATAGCCGTTTTCTAGCCTAAACACCAGCCAGCGTTTATACTTGCGCGTCTTGGCGAATTTAATCCTTTGGTTTAATGAGTTACGACGTTTCAACATTTCAGGGTCTGATTTTTGCGGTGCAGGACTACTGGCAAGAGCAGGGCTGTGCGTTGCTGCAACCGCTGGACCTCGAAGTGGGTGCAGGGACCTTTCATCCGGCGACGTTTCTGCGCGCAATCGGTCCCGAGCCATGGCGCTGCGCCTACGTGCAGCCCAGCCGGCGCCCGACCGATGGGCGTTACGGCGAGAACCCGAACCGGTTGCAGCATTATTATCAGTTTCAGGTCGTGTTGAAGCCGTCACCGCTGGATATTCAGGATCTGTATCTTGGCTCGTTGAAAATCATGGGATTCGACCCGCTCGAGCACGATATCCGGTTCGTCGAGGACAACTGGGAGTCGCCGACCCTGGGCGCCTGGGGACTCGGTTGGGAGGTCTGGCTGAACGGGATGGAAGTGACTCAATTTACTTATTTTCAGCAAGTTGGCGGTCTCGAATGCAGACCGGTAACCGGCGAGATCACCTATGGCCTGGAGCGATTGGCGATGTATCTGCAGGAGGTCGAGAGCGTATTCGACCTGATATGGACGCGCGGCCCTCAGGGTGACGTGACCTACGGGGATGTGTTCCATCAGAACGAAGTCGAAATGTCGGCCTACAATTTTGAGCATGCCGATACCGATTCGTTGTTCAAATGGTTCGACACTTGTGAGGCGGAAAGCCAGCGTTTGATCGCTCTGGGTTTGCCGCTGCCCGCCTACGAAATGGTGTTGAAAGCCTCCCATACCTTCAATCTACTCGATGCTCGCCACGCGATTTCGGTCACCGAACGACAACGCTATATACTGCGCGTGCGCACCCTGTCGCGCGCTGTCGCGCAGGCCTACTACGATTCGCGCGAGGCGCTGGGTTTTCCGATCAAAGCAAACTAGACATAATGTTTTGACCTGTCCTCCTCAATTATGGCTCTGTGTTTAAGGTTCCAACCGCAACATAAGCCACGCGCTTGAGGTTGGACAGCTCAAAACACTATGTCCAGTGCGCCGCAGAAACTCAAACAACTTATGACAGCAACTAAAGATTTATTGATCGAGATTGGCACCGAGGAGCTTCCGCCAAAAGCGCTTCCTGAGTTGTCTGATGCATTCACCCGCGCTGTCGTCGCGGGTCTGGAAGCCGCTGCGCTGGAATGCGGTCAGGCGCATTCATTTGCAACGCCAAGACGGCTGGCGGTGTTGGTCAGTGCGGTGCCACAGGCGCAACCGGATCGCAATGTGGAACGCAAGGGCCCGAGTCTGAAAGCGGCGTATGACGCGGATGGAAATCCAACCCGGGCAGCCGAGGGTTTTGCGCGCTCGTGTGGTGTCGCGGTGGCTGAACTCGAGCAGCAGGAAACCGACAAGGGGACCTGGCTGGTCTACAGAACCACAGAGCGAGGCCAGCCGGTCAGTCAGCTGGTGCCGCTCATGGTCGAGCAGGCACTGGCAAGTTTGCCGATTCCAAAGCGGATGCGCTGGGGTGATTGCGATGAAGAGTTCGTGCGCCCGGTGCACTGGGCGGTGATCATGCATGGCGAGACTGTGATCGAGACCCCGGTGCTCGGTGTCGTCAGTTCGGGTCGGACACGCGGCCACCGTTTCCATGCGAACAGGGACATCGAATTACAGCAAGCCGGGGATTATGCCGCCAGGCTGAAGAATGATGGCTGCGTTATTGCGGACTTTGATGAACGCAGGCGATTGATTCACGACCAGGTGATCAACGCTGCTGGCCAGCACGGTGGTGTTGCGATGGTCGATGATGAACTGCTCACCGAGGTCACTGCGTTGAACGAATGGCCTGTCGCGGTCGTCGGCGAATTCGAATCAGATTATCTGAGCGTGCCGGCCGAGGCGTTGATCAAGACCATGCAAGATAACCAGAAGTACTTCCCGGTTGTCGACGGCGATGGCAAATTGATGAATGTCTTTATCACTATCAGCAATATCGACAGTACATCACCCGATACAGTCAAGGCGGGTAACGAACGGGTGATACGTCCTCGTCTGGCCGATGCAAAGTTCTTCTGGGAACAGGACCGCAAGCAGCCGCTGGAATCCCATGCCGAGGCGCTGAACCAGGTGGTGTTTCAGGAGAAACTCGGCACCCTCGGCGATAAGACAAGACGGGTTACGATGCTGGCGCAGATTATCGCAGAACAGCTCGGTGCCAATGTCGAGTTCGCAAAACGGGCAGCGGCACTGAGCAAATGCGATTTGATGACTGCGATGGTTGGTGAGTTCGCGAGCCTCCAGGGTATCATGGGCAAGCGCTATGCCGAGGTCGGTGGTGAGGCAGAGGAAGTGGCGCTCGCGCTCGACGAGCAGTACATGCCCAGGGGCGGCAGTGATCGAACACCCGCTACAGCGACCGGACAAATACTGGCCATCAGTGACAAACTCGACACGCTGGTCGGAATCTTTGCGATCGGTCAGAAGCCGACCGGAGAGAAAGATCCCTATGCCCTGCGTCGAGCGGCCCTCGGCATACTGCGTACGATCATCGAACGCGAGCTGGACCTGGACCTTCGCGCATTACTCGCGGAATCTGCTCGCTTGTTTCCTGACGATGTGGATGCCGTCGCCGCGGTCGACGCAGTGTTCGAATTCATGCTGGAAAGATTGCGCGCGTACTATGCTGATAGAAACATTCCGGTCGACGTTTTCGATGCCGTTTACGCGCTGCGGCCATCACGCCCGCTGGATTTCAGCAAGCGTATCCAGGCGGTATCGGCCTTCCGCTTGTTGCCGGAGGCTGAGAGTCTGTCGGCAGCGAACAAGCGTGTTGGCAATATCCTGAAGAAAACCGAGGCGGACACTGCCGCAGTGGTCAATGCCGGTTTGTTTGAGGTGCAGGAAGAGGAAAACTTGTACAACGAACTGGAAGCCTTGAAGCGCAAAACCGAGCCGCAGTTCGAAGCGGGCGATTATGAAACCGCCCTGTGCGAACTGTCCGTGTTGCGCAAGCCCATCGATGATTTTTTTGACAATGTGATGGTGATGACGGATAGCGATCGCATCCGCAACAACCGCATCGCTTTGTTGAATAAAATGCATCGGCTGTTCATGCGCGCCGCTGATTTGTCGAGGTTGCACTAGCCCGCATTGCTCACCAGGCGGCGTGGAGTACTGAGAAGGCATTAGCTCTTTTGAAAAAATTCGAATGATCGAAAATACAGCGTGTTTTTCAACAGTGCCTATCACGATTCAGGCTGGTCGTCATCTGTGTGATGTCGTTGGGTGCGCCGTGCGCACCGCAGGCGGCCACCAAACCGAGGATGCACGGTGCGCACGGCGCACCCTACGGTTACTCCGCTCAAGTCGTAACTTTGGCTACGCTTTTCGCTCCAGAGCGGCGCTTACTCCTGCGCTTGCTCCCGTGATCCTGATGAGACATGCGGGCTGGGGCCGATGATGAAACTGATCATCCTTGATAGAGACGGGGTTATCAACGAGGATTCAGATGAATACATCAAAAGCCCAGAAGAATGGATCCCGATACCCGGAAGCCTGGATGCTATAGCCCTTTTGAACCACGCCGGCTATGCGGTAGCGATCGCTTCGAACCAGTCGGGTATCGCCTGGGGCTATTTCAACATCGAGGCGCTGGCCGCGATGAATGTCAAGATGAGCGACATGCTATCGCAGCTTGGCGGCAGGATCGATGCGATGGTCTTCTGTCCACACGGCCCCAAAGACGGCTGTGACTGCCGCAAGCCCAAGCCCGGCATGTTGATCGAGATCGGTAATCGGTTCAAGGTCAGTTTGAGCAAAGTGTTCTTCGTAGGTGACAACATCAACGATTTGAAGGCAGCACGCGCGGCGGGCGTGATACCCGTGCTGGTCAGGACCGGCAAGGGCAAACAAACGGCAGCGTTGCTCGATCAGGATGACTTCGCGGACGTCAAGGTCTACGATAGCCTGGCCGATGTGGCGAACTCGATTCTCGAAGATCAAAGCTAACCCATGTCGTATGCCGCCACGTTTTTCAAAATGCAGCTCTATATCCGCTCCGGTGTCTATTGGCTGCTGATGGTGGTCACGGCTGTGATCATCGGCTTTCTGACCGTACTCAGCTTCCCATTTGCAGTCGATAAGCGCTATCGGTTCGCGCGCTCATGGGCTGTGCTGAATCTCTGGCTGCTCAAGCACATCTGTCATCTGACGTATCAGGTCGAGGGCGATCAAAGCCTGCCCGAGCAGGGCGTGGTCGTACTGTGCAAACATCAATCAACCTGGGAGACGATGGTATTGCAGATCGTTCTGCCATCGGTGCGCTGGGTATTGAAGCGAGAACTGCTGCGCGTGCCTTTCTTCGGCTGGGGGCTGGCCTTGTTGAGTCCGATTGCGATCGATCGTTCAGCAGGGCGCAAGGCGGTCTCGCAACTTGTCGAACAGGGTGGGCCGATGCTCGACCAGGGCTACTGGATCGTCGTGTTTCCCGAGGGTACGCGCACGCATCCTGGCGAGAAAAGACGATACAAACTCGGGGGTGCGGTCCTCGCTGTCGAAACGGCCCATCCGGTGGTGCCGATTGCGCACAATGCCGGCGAATTCTGGCCCCGACACAGTTTTCTGAAATGGCCGGGAACGATCACTTTGAAGATAGGTCAGCCCATCGACACACACGAGAAGACCGCCGAACAGGTGAACACCGAGGCGCGCGAATGGATCGAAGCGCAGATGCAGGAAATAAGCGATCCGGCGCGGTGGAACCGATAATGAGTTTCAGGCCTATATACCGAAGAGCTCGCGGGCATTGGCTGTCGTGTGTTCGGCTATGTGTTCGGCCGATTCGTTGCGCAGCTCGCTCAGGCAAGCCAGGACGTTGACCAGATAGGCCGGTTCGTTGCGCTGGTCTTGGTGCGCGGCATCGGGCTGGTCGGGCGCATCGGTCTCCAGCAGCAGGCACGAGAGCGGCAATTTGGCTGCGGTAGCACGAATCTTTTTTGCGTTTTGATAGGTGACCGCGCCGCCGAGGCTGATGTAGAACCCCAGTTTGATCAACTCGATGGCCTGTTCAAAGCTGCCGGAAAAACTGTGTATCATACCGCGCAGGCCGGGATAGGCTTTGATCGCATCGATCACATCCGAAGTGGCGCGCACGGAATGAATCACGACAGGCTTGTTCGCTGCCTGCGCGATGTCGAGCTGTGCGGCGAAATATTTCATCTGCACTTGTCTGTCTGCCTGCTGCTTCCTGTAGTCAAGGCCGCATTCACCGACGGCTACGCACTCATGTGCCGCCAGCCAGTCCCTGAGCTTGCGAATATCGTCGTCACTGTGCTGCTCGGCCAGGTATGGATGCAGTCCATAGCAGGGATGAAGCTGTGGGTGGTAGTGACAAATCGTCTCTATTCTGGGCCAGTTTTCGGCCTCGACCCCGGGAATGACGATCTGGTGGATGCCAAGGCCCTGTGCGCGCGCAACCACCTGCGCCCGGTCGCTCTCGAACGCATCAAAATCCAGATGGCAATGACTGTCGATCAGATCCAGCATGGCAGCATACTAGTGTGTTCTCGGCTGTCTATTTACAATCAATTTGCGTTAAAACAACCGACCCTCGTCTATACTACTCCAGTAAAGCGTCATATTCAGCTAAGCGGTTCATTTTTCATTGAATTTATTCATTACAGTGGAAGCGCAAACAGAAAAAAAAGTCAGCACACTCTATCTCGAACAGGGCATGTATATTTCCAATCTCGATCGGCCCTGGCTGGACACGCCCTTCCTGATTCAGGGTTTTGTGATCAAGGGTGAGGAAGAAATTGCGCTACTGAAAAAATTCTGCGAGCACGTCTATATCGATACCAGCAAAGGCGTCGATACCGCGCATTCCATTCCAGGTCAGAACAAACTCAAAACCAATACCAGGCTCGAGCAATGTCTGGTCGATAAAACACGACTGGCCGAGTATGTCGATACCAAGACACCGGCAGAGGAGATGCCTGCGGCCAGAACGGCTATCGAAAAAGCATCCAGCCGTGTCATTGCCATCATGAATGCAGTCAAGGCCGACAAGCGCGTCAACGCGGAGCAGGTCAGGGACGTCGTGGAGCCGGTGCTGGAAAGCGTTATCCGCAACCCGGATGCATTGATGTGGTTGACGCAGATGCGCCACAAAGACTCCTACACGTACGCGCATTCGCTCGATAATTGCGCACTGGCGGTCGCGTTTGGTAGACACCTGGGTTTACCTAAGGGTGATCTGAATACCCTCGCGATGGGTCTGCTGTTGATGGACATCGGAAAAATGCGACTTCCCGAGGCCGTACTGAACAAGGCCGAACCATTGACCGAGAAGGAGTTCAACATGGTGCGTGGTCACGTCGGATACAGCGTTGAGATACTCGAAAAATCGGCAGACATCGATATCGATATCATCAATATCGCTTTGACGCATCATGAGCGTTTCGACGGCAGTGGCTACCCCAGCGGTCTGATCGGGACCGAGACCCCGGTGTACGGTCGCATGGCGGCGATCATCGACTGTTACGATGCCATGACCAGCAACCGCCCGTATGGTAAACCGGTGTCCGCTTACGCCGCCTTGCAGGAACTCTACAACTGGCGCAACAAATATTTTCAGGAAGAGCTGGTCGAACAGTTTCTGCAATGCCTTGGGGCGTTTCCGACCGGGACGCTGGTAGAAATGCACAGCGGTGAAGTCGGCATTGTGATGGCTCAAAACAGAACGCGTCGAATGAGTCCCAAGGTCATGCTGCTGCTCGACAAGGAGAAAAAGCCCATACCTGAGTATATTATGGTGGATTTGATGAATCAGCCGCTCGATTACCAGGAAAATCCGCTGACGATCGTACGCGGGCTGGATCCCGGTTCCTATGGTATCGGTCCGACTGAGTTCTATCTTTAGCCCGCATTTCTCACCAGGCGGTGTAGAGAACTGACACGGCATTGGCTCTTTTGAGAAATCTATAATGATCGAAAATAAAGCGTGTTTTCCAACAGCGCCTATCACGGTTCAGGCTGGTCTTCGTGTCCGTAAGCTTGCTCTTCACTCAAACCATAGC
>JARFQK010000392.1 GCA_029287815.1 Gammaproteobacteria bacterium | reverse complement strand
AACGTCTCTTTTCTGGGCGGTATCTCGATCGATGCGATGCCTTTGGAAGACGATTCTGTCGATGTCGCGATAAGCCAGTACGGGATCGAATATGCTGATACCGAGCGTGTGCTGCCGGAGTTGGGACGCGTGCTGAAGCCCACGGCAAAACTGGCTTTCGTTCTTCACGATGAGCAATCTGCGATCCTGAGTTCGATGCAAACCACTGCAAGAGGCATCGAGTTTTTACTTAGACCGGGCGGTTACTATGACGGTCTGTTTCTGCTGGACAAGATTCAGAACAAAAAGAAGAACGTCAGGAAGTTGCAGGCGGACTTGAAATACCGAAATACCGTGCTCAAGCTGCAGCAGATCAAACGGTCAGTGGAGGGATTTCCCTCACCACTGAAAAAATTTTTGATGCAACACATCACGGTTACTAATCGGTTGTTTGCCAAAGGCCTGCCAATCTCGTCTTCGACGCGGCGGCAGTCCATCAAACAGCGACGTGCTCTGCTCGAAGGCACACTGAAGCGGTATCAGGAGTTAACCGCGGCCGCATTATCGCGTGAACAGTATCAAACGCTGATCGGACAGGTCGAGCGCGAAGGCTTCACCGTGACAGAAAGCGGCAACTTCATGCATGCGCTGGGCGCTGATACCAAGACGAACATGGGCTGGATTCTGGTCGCCCGCCGTTAGCCCGCTTTTCTGGCCCGGATCGCGGGAGCGATCCGGGCCAGAAAAAAAGCGGGCTAGCCGTTATCTGAAATACCATACAAAAAGGTTGATTTTTGTCATTAGGGAGGCTTATTCTTGGTTAAATTTTGGTCGTGCGAAGAGCGCCTGCGGAAATTTTAGATGAAAAACGAGCTGACACCCCCGAAAGTAAAGGACCTGTTGCTGACCAAGTTTACAACGGTCGCGCCCCATGACAGCCTGGATCATGTGATCAAAACTCTGCTGAAGCACGAGATACCAGCGGCTCCGGTGGTCGAAAAAAGGGGCGACAAAATCGATATTCTGGGTTGCATTACCGAACAGGATTGCGTGGAATATTTCGCGAATGAAATCTATTACGGCAATCCTGATGTGACCGCGCAATCTATCATGCAGCGCTATACGTTTTGCGTTACCCCATCGACCGATATCTTCGCCGCGGCTTGTTTGTTCACCCGGCAGACCTGCCAGTTCTTGCCTGTCGTCAAAAAGAAGCATGATTTCGTTGGCCTGGTGACCCGGCGCCGGGTATTGCGCGCGCTGAACGACTTTGAAAAGAAAGTCAACAAGTTCAAGGAAGAGGGCAAGACGATTCGGGATTACCACGAGATCGTAAACCTGCGGTTCATCGTCAAATGAATGCGCATTCAAAGCGCCAGGCCGGCGCATCAATTTTTGGCCCTGGACCGGGACTGGCTCATGCACAGGCCCGACGGCAGCGGCACACCCGCAGGGGTAGGGGTGCGGCAAAATAATCCGCTTGAGAGCGTTTTTCGGTTTTTCTTCAAGCTCGAGACAGATTAATGAAGATTAAGAGAGGTCTGGACATCCCGGTTAGCGGCGAGCCAAAGCAGGTCATCCACGATGGGCCCGAGATCAACAGCGTCGCGCTGCTTGGTCACGACTATGTCGGAATGAAGCCGACCATGCTGGTTGCGGAGGGCGACAGAGTAAAGCTGGGGCAGGCCCTGTTTGCGGATAAGAACAACCCGGATGTGATGTTCACCGCACCCGGTGCCGGCAAGATCCATGCGATCAACCGCGGTGCCCGACGCGTCCTGCAATCCGTCGTGATCGAGCTCGATGGCGATGATGAAGAGACATTTTCGAGCTACGCAGAAGACGAATTCGCAAGTTTGACAGCTGAGCAGGTGAAACAGAATTTGTTGGCGTCTGGCTTGTGGACCGCTCTTCGTACCCGGCCTTATAGCAAGGTTCCCAATCCCGAAACCGCTCCGAGTTCGATTTTTGTGGCTGCGATGGACAGCAATCCGCTCGCTGTGCGCAGCGATGTGGTGATCAACGAAAACCGTCAGGATTTCGTCAACGGCCTCGAGGTGATCGCAAAGCTGACCACTGGCAGGGTATACGTCTGCAAGTACCCTGAGACGGATATCCCCGGCAAGGAAAATCCTGTAGTCACCCTGGCCGATTTTTCGGGTCCGCATCCCTGCGGTCTGGTCGGCACCCACATCCATTTTCTGGACCCTGTCAGCGCGACCAAGACCGCCTGGCATCTGCATTGTCAGGATGTGATTGCGATCGGCAGACTGTTCACTTCCGGCAGGCTGTACACAGGTCGCATCATTTCACTGGCCGGGCCGATGGTGCTGCGACCCCGGCTGATCCGTACCCGGCTGGGCGCGAGCACCGATGCGTTGGTCGCGGGTGAGCTCGAGGATCGGGAGTGCCGGGTAATCTCGGGTTCGGTGTTGTCGGGACGCCGCGCGGCGGGCTGGGCCAGTTACCTCGGGCGCTACCATAGCCAGGTATCAGTGATCCGCGAGGGCGGTGAGCGCCATTTCCTCGGCTGGCTGTCGCCGGGAATGAAGGACTTTTCGGCGACCAATGTCTTCGTGTCCTCGTTTTTCAAAAAGCGCAGCTTCTCCTTTTCGTCCTCGCAACACGGCAGCCCGCGCGCGATGATTCCGATCGAGTCCTACCAGGACGTGATGCCATTGGATATCCTGACGGTACCCTTGTTGCGCTACCTGCTGGTCAGGGACACCGACCGTGCCCAGCAGCTGGGCTGTTTGGAGCTGGATGAAGAAGACCTTGCGCTGTGCACATTCCTGTGTCCGAGCAAATACGATTATGGCCCGGTGCTCAGGGAGAATCTGACCCAAATAGAGAGAGAAGGCTGATGCGTTCTTTACGACGTTTTCTCGACGATGTTCATCCGCTGTTCGCGAAGGGCGGTCGTTTCGAAAAACTCGCTGCGGTCTACGAGATCCTCGACACCGTATTGTATACGCCCGGAGAGGTCACGCGTGGCGCGCCGCACGTGCGCGATGGGATCGATTTGAAGCGTCTGATGATCATGGTCGTGTTCGCGGCCACTCCAGTCGCGCTGTTTGGCATGTGGAACACCGGCTACCAGGCCAACCTGGCGATGGCGCAGATGGGGATCGAGTCGGCTGCCGGCTGGCGCGGCGGGCTGATCGATCTGTTCGGCATCGGCTACGATCCTGCCAGCATACTGGCGAGTTTTTTTCATGGCTTGCTGTATTTTTTACCAATTTATATCGTGACTCTGGCAGCCGGTGGATTCTGGGAAGTGCTATTCGCTGCGGTGCGCGGTCACGATGTCAACGAGGGTTTCTTAGTCACATCGCTGCTGTTCGCTCTGATCTTACCGCCGACGATACCGCTGTGGCAGGTCGCGATGGGGATGTCCTTTGGCGTCGTCATCGGCAAGGAAGTTTTCGGTGGGGTTGGCAAAAACTTTCTAAACCCGGCACTGACTGGGCGCGCCTTTCTGTTTTTTGCCTACCCAAGCCAGATTTCCGGCGATTCGGTTTGGACCGCCGTGGATGGTTTCAGCGGTGCAACACCATTGGCACTGTTGAATCAGGGCGGCATGGAAGCTCTGCAGGCTGCCGATATCAGCTGGATGCAGATGTTTATCGGCAACATCCAGGGGTCCCTGGGTGAGACGTCGGCGCTGTTGTGCCTGCTCGCCGCGGTGATGCTGATCTATACCAAGGTTGCGTCCTGGCGCATCATGGCTGGCGTGCTGGTCGGGATGATCGCGACCACGCTGCTGTTCAACTGGGTCGATGACGGCAGCAATCCGATGTATTCAGTACCGTGGCACTGGCATCTGGTGCTCGGCAGCTTTGCTTTTGGCATGGTGTTCATGGCAACCGACCCGGTCAGCGGTTCGACCACTGATACGGGTCGCTGGATCTACGGTATTCTGATCGGTTTCATGATCGTGCTGATCCGTGTCGCCAACCCGGCTTTTCCGGAAGGTGTGATGCTCGCGATACTGTTCGCGAACGTGTTCGCGCCGCTGATCGATTATTTTGTGATTCAGGCCAACATCAAAAGAAGGATGCGTCGCAATGCCTAATTCCAGCGCCTCGGAGAACAAACGTTCCAAGGACAGCGTGGCCAATGTACTCATTGTCGCCGTTTCGTTGTGTCTGGTCTGTTCTTTGCTGGTGTCCACCGCCGCGGTCAGGCTCAAGCCGATTCAGGAACGCAATAAAGAGGTCGATCGCAAGATCAACATTTTGAACGCCGCGGGGCTGTACGATGAAGCCAGGGATATCGATGAACTCTTCGAACAAGTCGAGGTGCGGGTCGTGGATTTGTCGACCGGCAAGTTTGTCGATTACATCGATCCGCAGAGTTATGATCTCGTCAAGGTCCTGAAGGACCCGGAGCTGAGCCAGCCGGTTGCAGCTGACGAGGATATCGCGCGAATACGACGGCAGGAAAAATACGCGCTCGTATATCTCGTGATGGAGGGCGATGACATAGAGAATTTCATCTTGCCGGTTCGCGGGGCGGGTCTTTACTCGACGCTTTACGGTTTTCTGGCGCTGAAGGCGGACGGCGCGACGATCCAGGGATTGAGTTTTTACGAACAGGGCGAGACCCCTGGACTGGGTGGCGAAATCGTGAATCCAAAGTGGCGGGCCAAATGGCAGGACAAACGGGTCTATGATCGAACCGGTGTGACCCGCATCGAGGTCGTTAAAGGGCCGATCGACAGTAGCAAACCGGAGGCGATCCATCAGGTCGACGCGATTGCCGGTGCTACCTTGACCAGCCGTGGCGTGAATAACCTGATGCGTTTCTGGTTGGGCGATTCGGGTTACAAAGCCATGTTGGAGCAGGTCTCATCGCGAGAAGGATGAATCAATGCTGATAGCTAGACGATCACCAGGCAGGCGGCTCGGATTGAACAGAGGAGAAGACAGCCATGAATGAAGAAACCAAGAAAGTTGTTCTCGATCCGATGGTCGATAATAACCCGGTCGTATTGCAGATACTGGGAATCTGTCCGGCGCTGGCGGTGACCACGTCGCTGGCGACTGCACTGACTATGGCGATCGCGTTGACGGTGGTTGTGTCGATGTCCAATGTGTTCGTCAGCATGATACGCAACAGCATTCCAAACAATATACGCATCATCGTCCAGATGACGATTATCGCATCGCTGGTGATCATCGTCGACCAGACGCTGCAGGCCTTCGCCTATGATCTGAGCAAACGCCTGTCGGTGTTCGTCGGACTGATTATCACCAACTGCATTGTGCTCGGGCGGGCCGAGGCCTTCGCGTCCAAAAATCCGGTCGGTTTGAGTTTTCTCGATGGTATTGGCAGTGGCCTGGGCTTCGGCCTGGTGCTAATCCTGGTCGGTTCGATACGCGAGTGCCTGGGTTCGGGGTCCCTGCTCGGTTATCCGATTTTGCCGCTGGTTACCGAGGACGGCTGGTATTATCCGATTGGTCTGATGTTGCTGGCGCCGAGTGCGTTCTTCATCATCGGGCTGCTGATCTGGGCGCTGCGTAGCTGGAAGACCGAACAGATTGAAAGTCCTTCCTATCAGATTCGCGCTGTGCACCGGACCGAGGTCATGTGATGGACGCTTATCTGAATTTATTCATAAAGGCGGCTTTCATCGAGAACCTGCCGCTGACATTCTTCCTCGGCATGTGCACCTTTCTGGCGATTTCGAAGAAGATCGAGACCGCGATTGGTCTCGGCGTCGCGGTGATCGTGGTCGAGACCATCACGGTGCCGGCAAACAATCTGATCTACCAGTATTTACTCAAGGAGGATGCACTGCAATGGGCTGGACTCAGCGGGGTCGACCTGAGTTTTCTCGGTCTGATCAGCTACATCGGGGTGATTGCCGCAATCGTGCAAATCCTGGAGATGGTGCTGGACCGCTTTTTTCCGGCGCTGTACAACGCGCTGGGCATATTTTTGCCGCTGGTTACCGTCAACTGCGCGATCATGGGTGCGTCATTGTTCATGGTCGAACGTGAATACGATTTTGGTCAGAGCGTCGTGTTTGGCTTCGGTGCCGGTTTCGGCTGGGCGCTGGCGCTTGTTGCGCTGGCGGGTATTCGCGAGCGCCTGAAATACAGCGATGTCCCTGACGGGCTTCAGGGGCTGGGCATCACCTTCATAACAGCCGGGCTGATGTCGCTTGGCTTTATGGCTTTCTCCGGCATCCAGCTGTGAGCGATGCCGATTGGCCGAAGTTCAGGATGGGTCGGCTCATAGGCACGGATGGTTGAAGGGCTAACAGGCGGAGGTCGACATGCTTGAAATAGGTTTGGGTGTTTCAATGTTTACCGCGATCGTACTGAGCCTGGTCGCGATCATACTGTTCGCCAGGTCCAAGCTGGTCAGTACCGGCAGCGTAGACATCCTCGTCAACGATGAAAAGAAGATCAAGGCTTCGGTGGGCTTGAAGCTCAACAATGCGTTGGCGAATGCGAATCTGTTTGTTTCCTCTGCTTGCGGCGGTGGCGGCAGCTGCGGACAGTGTCAGGTCAAAGTGTTCGAGGGCGGCGGTGCGATTCTGCCGACCGAGGCCTCGCATATCACCAAACGTGAGGCCGCCGAAGGCAACCGTTTGTCCTGTCAGGTAACAGTCAAGAACGATATGCGCGTGCAAGTGCCGGACAGTGTTTTCGGCGTCAAGAAATGGGAGTGCACTGTGCGCTCGAATAACAATGTCGCGACTTTCATCAAGGAACTGGTGCTGGAACTGCCCGAGGGCGAGGAGATCAATTTTCGCGCCGGTGGCTACGTGATGACCGAGTGCCCGCCGCACCAGCTGAAATATTCCGAGTTCGACATCGACGAGCAATTTCGCAAGGATTGGGATCGCTATGACCTGTGGCGTTACGAGTCCATCGTCAAGGAACCGACGCAGCGAGCCTACTCGATGGCGAGCTATCCCGAGGAAAAAAACGTGATCCTGCTGAACGTGCGCATCGCGACACCGCCGCCCGGTGCTGGCGAGTCGGTGCCCACCGGCAAGATGTCGTCTTACATTTTCAATCTTAAACCCGGCGATAAGATCATCGTATCGGGCCCGTTCGGTGAATTTTTCGCCCGTGATACCGATGCCGAGATGGTCTTCATCGGCGGTGGGGCTGGCATGGCGCCGATGCGTTCGCATATTTTCGATCAATTGAAGCGGCTCAAGACCCAGCGTAAGATCAGTTTCTGGTACGGCGCCAGAAGTCTGAGCGAAGCGTTTTACATGGATCATTTTGATCGACTCCAGGCTGAGCACGACAACTTCACCTGGTCCGTAACCATGTCCGATCCGTTGCCGGAGGACAATTGGACCGGTTACACCGGTTTCATCCATCAGTCACTGTACGAGAACTACATCAAAAACCATCCCGCGCCCGAGGACTGCGAGTACTACATGTGTGGCCCGCCGATGATGAATGCGGCCGTTATTCAGATGCTCACCGACCTTGGTGTGGAGCCGGAGAACATCATGCTGGACGACTTCGGCGGCTGATGTACCGGACACCCCCCCGACAAAGCCACTCCCCGGAGTGGCTTTTTTGCATGCGGCCGCTGCTGCTGGGCCTGCTGTTGCTTCTGGGCGCCTGTGCCCGCGAGCCGGTCGAGCTGCGGCTGAGCGGGCCAACCATGGGCACGGTGTGGAACAGCACGGTGATCGTGCCACGGGACAGTGCGCTGGATTCGGCGCAGCTCC
>JARFQK010000366.1 GCA_029287815.1 Gammaproteobacteria bacterium | reverse complement strand
GGACACGAAGACCAGCCTGAACCGTGATAGGCACTGTTGAAAAACACACTGTATTTTTGATCATTCGAGTTCTCTCAAACGAGCCAATGCCTTACCAGTTCTCGACGCCGCCTGGTGAGAAATGCGGGCTAGCCCGCATTTTCGCATCAGAATCACAAGACAAACCGCAAGATTTTTGTTCGCAAGCGCCGCTATGGAGCGAAAAAGGTAGCTACAGCTTCGGTTTGGATGATCAGACGCAGGGTGCGCCGTGCGCACCTGACTGCAGCGCCCACCAAACAGAAGATTCGTGGTGCGCATGGTGCACCCTACGGTCTTTCGCTCACCTAGACAAGCCCAAAGCGGGTTTTTTACGCCGCCTGGTCAGAAATGGGGGCGCGTATCAGCACCATCAATTGTCTCGAAGATGATGCTCTTTGCCGTGCTGGCGCACGGATGGCGGAAAGGATCAGACTCCGGATCAGCCAGAAACAGCGCGGCTGTGATGTCTGAGCATTCCGAGTATGACATCACACTGTGCGACACATCGGGCCAAACCGCGCCCCACCACTTGCGCGCGTTGTCGATCACTGGCCTGGCCAGTTCTACCGGTGTAACCGGATCGAGTTCGCCGGCGTAGATCAGCAATGGTGTATCGATCGGGTATGGCTGCCGGAATTCCTCGTTCGCGGCGGGCACGTCCCAGACTTCACACATGATCTCGATGTGATCGAACACGAGTTCGTTCGAATAATGCTGCAGCGGATATTTGGCAAGCTCGCTGCGTGCGCTGTCGAAATCCACAAACGGTATCTCATCGTAGCAGGCGTAGGAGGCATAAGCACCCTCGTCGGTCGAGTTCACCGATGCCTCAGCGATATAATATTCGCTGATCAGCTCCACGAGGTAGTCTTCGTTGCCGCCAATGATCGCGTGCAGGTAACGAGGTATGTGATTGATCAAATCACCATCGTATAGCGCCATATACAGCGCATCGAAGAACATTTGCGGCGTTACCTTGACATCGACAAGTTGGTCGTCGATCGGATTGAGTGCCCGTATTTTGAGTGCCTCTGCATCGAGCTGCTCGAGGTAGTCTGCCAGTCGGGTCTCCAGATCGGCGCCGTAAAGCCGCCGGCAGCGTTTGTCTCGGTTGCATCGGTTTATGATGCGCATGACCGCTTCGTAATTGCGCCTCGGTTCGTGTTCGTAAGTCTTGATCGATTGTGGAAAAATGCCATCGAGTAGCAGTGCCCTGACCGAGTTCGGGTAAAGCTTTTCGTACACCAGCGCAAGCCGCGATCCATAGGAGCCACCATAGACGTTCAGCTGTGGTAGGGTCAGGGCGACGCGTAGCTGCTCGAGATCTTTCGCGGCGTTGATGACATGGTAATGGCTGAGGTCGATATCCTGATCGAGCAGCCGTCGTTTGCAGCGGGTGTAAGCCTGCCTGATGAAACCTCTCAATTGGTCGCGTTCGAGTTTCCGCTCCAGCAAATCCATCGCGGCATTTTCTATCTCGATACAATCGAGCCGTGGCGTTGCGCTGCCGACGCCGCGGTTATCGACCAGAATCAGATCCCGGCCGGCGGCAACCGTTGCATGATACCAGTTCGTCCAGACCGAGTTTTCAGTATCCCGCATATCGTCAGCCGCGATACCGAGCGGATAGCCCGGTCCGCCTCCACCGGCGATCACCAACGGCAGTGTGTTTATCCGCGGCTCGAATGCCTTGAAGACAATGAATGGCAGATCAATCTTGCGGCTTTGACGGTCGGTGTAATCCTCAGGCACCTTGAGAATGGCACACTCGACTCGTGGCCAGTCAGCAGCCGGTTTGAACCAGCATGGGGTGTTCTGGATGATGTCGTGGTCGCGGCCAGCCGTTGTTTGCGAGCAGCCACCGATAACGGCAGCGGCGAACATCAGGAAAATGATAATCATCTGGTAGATTGCCACGTCGCTGTCGCTCCTCGCAATGACGCTAATGTGATCATCGCTTTGCGTATGTAAGTGCTCACCCCATTTCGTGACCGCGAAAACTTCGGCACCGCCTATTGACGATCGGGGTGTCTGGCGACAGCATATTGTATTGCAATCGATCTGCCGTCAAATCAGACATGAGTACGACTAAAACCGGGAAATTTCGTTATCCATGGCGTGACGGTAACGACTTTGAGTTACTGGTCGATGGATCCAACTTCCTGCCGCCAATGCTGGCAGCCATTCGCGCAGCCCGGGATCAGGTTCTGTTGGAGATGTATCTGGTCGAGTCCGGCGCTGTGGTCGATCGCTTCATCGCCGCGCTATTGGCTGCGGCCGCGCGTGGCGTGCGCTGCTATTTGCTGCTCGACGATTTTGGCTCGATAGGCCTGCGCCAGAAAGATCGCGCCCGGCTTTGTCATGAAAATATTCGGATTGCATACTACAACAGGCTGCATTCACACAGCACGCTGTACAATCTATACCGCATCTTCCTGCTGCGCCAGGAGCGCAGCCTGTACCGCAACCATCGAAAACTCTTGCTGGTTGATCAGGGCACAGCCTTCGTCGGCGGCACGGGTCTTGTGGACGCGTTCGACCCGCCCGGCCATCCAGAGCGGCAGTGGCGTGAGACGATGGTCAGAATCCGCGGGCCTGTGGTTGCGGAT
>JARFQK010000324.1 GCA_029287815.1 Gammaproteobacteria bacterium | reverse complement strand
TCTGCCCATCGAGCTCACGGATATCGAATTTGCCCTGCCACAGGCCAACCGGACTCGAAAATCCGAGTCGGGAGGCTTTCGGAACGAACACAACGTATTCCCGGTTAGCCTCGAATTGGGGTACGCCGTGGATCTTCATTTTAATTTTTGCGTCTGGCAACTCGCCGCCGATCTGTTTGATCGTCACTATCTGATCCGGATCGCCCTTTGCAACCTGGATGACCTCAAATTTTGTGAACGTCGCAACCTGACCGCTCTTCTCGTCAAGCTCGACCTTATTTTCCAGCACCCGGCCGTGGAAAATGACATCCGCGGCTGCGACCATACGCTGCAGGGGCATGGGCAGCAATGTGGTTGCAGTGGCTCGCGTCCAGCTCAGCACCAAAATGATGCTAAGCGCAATACTCAGGGTCAAGGGTTTAGACATAGGAAACACGTGAATCGAGGCTGGCAATTTTCAGACGACTAACCGCTTATTATAGTCATTTCTACGTCAGTGAGACCCCGACAGCAGAATTCAGTTCTGTTGGTGCGGTCAATTTCAGATCAGCAGTCCAGCCTCGGCCAGCTCTTCGATGAAGCCAAAGCGGGAGAAATCGCGTATCCGTTGCGGATACAGGATGCCATCGAGGTGATCGCACTCGTGCTGAACCACGCGAGCATGAAATCCCTCGGCGGTGACGCTGATCCGCTCCCCGCTTGGGTCAAAACCGCGATATTCGACCCGGCTGCAACGAGGAACCACGCCACGCATGCCGGGCACGCTCAGGCAGCCCTCCCAGCCTTCTTCGATCGTCTCGGTCAACGGCTCGATCACCGGATTGATCAGTACGGTGCGGGGTACCGGTGGCGCATCCTGGTAGCGCGGATTCTGATCAAATCCGAACACGACCACACGCTGGCTGACGCCGATCTGGGGCGCAGCCAGCCCTGCGCCGTTTTCCACATGCATGGTATCGAGCATGTCACGAATCAGGCCGTCGAGTTCGGCGGTATTGAACAGCCTGACTTCTTCAGCGCGCTGGCTCAGCAGCGGGTGCCCCATGCGCAGCACCGGATGAATAGCCATAGTCACCTCAGGTTTAATCGTGTCGCCGTAGATGATACTATCTTACCCGTATAGTTGCTGAGGTAAGCGCGTGGCTACAAGTCTCAATAACATCAGCGTCGAGAGGCGCCTGATGATCACCCAGAAAATCATGTCATCCTTGGATGACTGGGGTCTTTCCGGGGACGAAATTCTGCATCTGCTCGATTTCCCAGACGGTCATCGGAGCCGCCATTTGCAGAAGTACCGCAAGGACACGCCCTTGCCGGACGTCGAGTCCATCAATGAACGCGTTGTTCGCCTGCTCGGCATTATCGATGCGTTACGAACAACCTACCCGCGTAATGTGAACATGGGGCCGCGCTGGATGAACACGCCGCACCGCCGCATGCAAGACCGCACACCCGTGCACACGATGCTCGAAGACGGCGAGAACGGCGTCATCACCGTGCTCTCAGAACTCGATTGCGCCTATGCCTGGGAGCTGAGCGGCTCGACCACCCCTCAAAAAAGCCAGTAAGACACCCCGCAGCAGTTATGTCCCATCAGGGCTGAAGAAACCGCCGCGCCGCAAACCTTTGCGATCTCTGCGTCTTTGCGGTGAAACCCCGCCCTCCGTTTTGCAATGTGATCGTACCGAACGGATTATCCTGCTGCAGGCTGATCAAGATGGTCTCTTCCAGGGGGGTTTCCATGGCCGTTCAACCGTGACGTGATTGTTTGACAAGCTCGTAAGCTTCTTTGATCTGCTGGGTTTTCTCATTGGCCAGTTTGATCATTTCTTCGGGCAGGCCCTTGGATACCAGTTTATCGGGATGATGCTGGTTCATTAAGCGGCGATAGGCTTTCTTGACCTCGTCGTCCGAGGCCTTTTTCGATACGCCGAGTACTTCGTAGGCTTCGTTGATCGCAGCTTTTTTCGTCTTTGGTGTTGGCACGCCGCCGGCGAGATGGAACAAATGGTCGAGCGCTTGGCGGGGGAAGCCGAGCGCATCGGCGATTTGATAGAGTATGCCCTGCTCCGCCGGATGCAGTGTTTGATCAGCAAAAGCTGCGCCGATCTGAATCTCGAGAAACATCCGAATCAGATTCATGCGCCGGTGGCATTCCTTACGGAACTGCAACAGCACGTCGTCGAACGGAAAGTCGTCTGCCTTACCCTGATCGAATAATTTGATCGCGGCCTCGCGCTGTTCGGCATCCAGCTGCATGCGAGCCATCGTGGCTTCGGCATTGGCAATTTCAGCTTGAGTTACCCTGCCGTCGGCTTTGGCGATATGGCCCATGACCGAGAATGTGGCGGTAAAGAAGGCGGCCTGAACGCGTTCCTGTTCGCCGTAAGACATGCCGCCGAATTCATCCGACAGCTTGAGGCCGCGGTCAAAGTTGTGCCCGAGAACGCTACCCAGCAACGCACCCAGCGGTCCGCCCAGCATGAAGCCAAAAGCGCCG
>JARFQK010000254.1 GCA_029287815.1 Gammaproteobacteria bacterium | reverse complement strand
AATACAGTATAATTTGGGATTTAACGGCAGCCCAGGCTGCCGTTTTTGATTTCAGTTCGCGTTAAAGCAATGTCCGACAACCACCTGATGACAACCTACGCGCCTCTGAACGTCACCTTCGAACGTGGCCAGGGCGTATTTTTATGGGATACCCAAGGAAGACGTTATCTAGACGCGCTCGCGGGTATCGCCGTTTGCGGCCTGGGGCACGCGCACCCGGCGGTTACCGATGCTATCTCAGCGCAGGCCGCAAAACTGGTACACACATCCAATTTGTACCATATTGAAAACCAGCAACGCCTGGCGGATGAGCTGTGCCGTGTGTCGGGCCTGGATCGTGTTTTTTTCTCAAATTCCGGCGCCGAGGCCAATGAAGCCGCCATCAAGATTGCGCGGATGTATGGGCACAGCAAGGGGATTTCATCACCTGCCATTATCGTGATGGACAACAGTTTTCACGGACGTACGATGGCGACACTGTCAGCCACCGGCAACCGCAACGTGCAAGCCGGTTTCGAGCCGCTGGTGCAGGGATTTATTCGCGCGCCTTTCAACAATGTTGACGCGATCGAGAACATTGCCTGCAACAGCAATCATGTGGTCGCGATCATGGTCGAGCCCATCCAGGGGGAAGGCGGCATTAACGTGCCCGATGCTGATTACCTGAACAAGCTGCGCGACATCTGCGATCGTGAGGGCTGGCTTCTGATTCTCGATGAAATCCAGACGGGCATGGGGCGAACCGGCGAGTGGTTTGCATTTCAACATAACGCCATATTGCCAGACCTTATGACACTTGCGAAATCCCTAGGTAACGGAGTGCCAATCGGTGCCTGCCTCGCAAACCGGAAAACCGCTGCGTTGATGAAGCCGGGCAGCCACGGCTCTACGTTTGGCGGCAATCCACTCGCCTGCGCTGCCGGTCTCGCCGTGATTTCGACGATATTGAACGACGGACTGGTCCAGCGTGCTAATATCATTGGCCAACAGCTTCAAGACCAGCTTAAGATCGCGCTAGCCGGTGTTGCCGGCGTGGAGGCTATACGCGGTCAGGGCTTGATGCTCGGCATTCAGCTGGACAGGCCCTGTAAACAACTGATGTCGTCAGCTCTGGAGCAAGGACTGTTGATCAGTGTGCAAGCCGGATCCGTGATCAGACTACTTCCACCGCTGATCATCAACGAGGACGAAATTCAATCGCTCACCGAAAAGCTGAGTTCGCTGGTCATTTCGTTTTTGACAAAGGAAGCTGCCTGAGTGCATGCAAGCGCGAGATACGACCATGACTGCACGCCATTTCCTGACATTGACGGATCTATCCAGTGATGAACTCACAACATTGCTGCACCGAGCCGTTGAACTGAAACGACTGCAGCATCAGGGTGAGCTCTACCAGCCACTCAAAAACAAAGTGCTCGCAATGGTTTTCGAAAAATCTTCCACACGAACGCGCGTATCCTTCGAAGCCGGAATGACACAGTTTGGCGGTCACGCCATCTTCCTTTCACCACGCGACACCCAACTAGGACGCGGTGAACCGATCGCTGACAGTGCCCGAGTCTTATCGAGCATGTCAGATTGCATCATGGTGCGCACGTTCGAACACGAGAAGATAGAGCGTTTTGCCGAATACTCCTCCGTGCCGGTGATCAACGGACTTACCGATGAGGTTCATCCCTGCCAGCTATTGGCGGATATGCAGACCTACCTGGAGCATAGAGGCGAAATCTCAGGAAAGATTGTGAGCTGGATAGGCGATGGCAACAACATGTGCCACTCCTACATGCACGCTGCAAAACTGCTGGATTTTCAGCTCAATATTGCCTGTCCGGAGGGTTATGAACCGCACAGCCGGTATCTTGAGGAGGCGTCCGATCATGTGCGCTTGATGTCCGATCCTGCCGAGGCATGCAAGCAAGCCGATCTGATCGTCACCGACGTTTGGGCGAGCATGGGCCAGGAAGACGAACAAGCCAGGCGCGAAGCGGCGTTTGCACCGTACCAGGTCAACAAAGCCTTAATGGACATCGCCAAGAATGATGCCCTGTTCATGCACTGCCTACCTGCTCATCGCGGTGAGGAGGTCAGTGCTGATGTGATCGATGGCAGTCAGAGTGTTGTATGGGACGAAGCGGAGAATCGACTGCATGCCCAGAAAGCGCTGCTCGAGTACCTGCTGGTCGAGTAGACCTGCTTTGGATCAGAGCCTCTCAAGACGGGCAAAGGCAAGCTTGCTGCTCGTCGTTATGGTCGTGCTCATTCAACATCCAGCAGTCAGCGCCGATCTCGACACAGAATGCGCCGCAAGATACCCCTCGATAACTTCTTACGAACGCCCGCCCGAGTTCAGTGAAGAGAACCGGGGCAACATCGACCTCAGCGCAAACCGGACACTGACCAGCAAGGATGGCTCCACAACCTTTGAAGGTGATGTCATCATTGAGCGCCACGAACTCAGGATGCGTACCGATATGGCCCGTTTCGACAACACGCTGAGGGAAGTTTCAGTCGAAGGCAACGTTCACCTGGATACCCTCGACATGTCGATCGATGCGGACAGCGGTCGTTTTTTCCTCGATGACAGAAACCTCGAACTCAACGACATTCAGTTTTTCATGCCCGAGACCCGCTTGCGGGGTCAGGCCGAAAGAGTCACATCCGAAAGTGACCGGTTCGCAACTTTAACGTCCTCCAACATAACCAGCTGCCCGCCTAACAATATCGACTGGCTGCTGTCCGCAGATTCGATCGAACTCGACTTACAAGACGAATACGGAAAGGCCCGCGATGTGGTGCTCAGGTTCCATTCTGTCCCATTTCTGTATACACCCTATATAGAATTCCCGGTTGGCGACAGACGCCGCAGTGGCCTGCTGGTACCGTCCTTCGGCACATCTTCATCACGCGGCTTCGAGCTGACCATACCCTGGTACTGGAACATCGCACCTAACCAGGATGCAACTATCGCTCCCCACTACATGGACAGACGGGGAATGCAGCTGGACGCTCAGTATCGATATTTGACCCGAACAACCGATGGCACCTTCGACATTAACTATCTGCACGAAGACAAGATCACCCTGGAAACACGTTACTCCCTGAAATACCTGCAAAACACCGACTTCACTGATGACATAAGACTGAACATCGATTACAACGATGTGTCAGATCCGGAATACCTGCAAGACTTTTCATCCAGTCTGCTGGGATCCAGCACCACGCATATCAGCCGCAGCGCCAATCTTGCTGCGAACTACACCAACTGGAATGCAAGCGCAAGACTGCAGACCTATGAAACCCTGGACCTCACCATTGCGGAAAGCGACAGACCCTATCGCATGCTTCCACAACTCAGGCTCCAAGGTGAAGAGGAACTTACCGACAATTTCCAATTTACACTGTTCACTGAGTGGGTCAACTTCGTTCATGAAGACGACATCAAGACCGAGGGGCCTCGCTTCATTGTGCAGCCCGGCGCCGAATTGTCACTACGCAGCAGTGCCTGGTTCCTGAAGCCGGCGATTGAGTTCAATCACACTCAGTATAACGTCACCGACGGCGCCGGGACAAATATCGACACGACCGATCGCAACCTGCCGATAGCTTCGATAGACAGCGGTATTTTTCTCGAGCGCACCACTTCGAATGACTTGATTCATACGCTTGAACCCCGGTTGTTCTACCTCTACGTCCCGTATGAGGATCAGGATGCCCTGCCGCTGTTTGACACAAGCATCCCTGATCTTACCTTATTGCAGATGTTCAGAAAGAACCGGTTTTACGGCGGCGACCGCATCGGTGATGCCAACCAGATCACTGCGGCCCTGAGATCGAGGTTCATAGACCCTGCGAATGGTTATGAGTATATGCGTGCAAGCATTGGCCAGATTTACTACTTTGATGATCGCAGGGTGACCCCAACCGGGATACCGGCAACAAGCAAGTCCTCAGACATCATTGGCGAAATCAGTGGTGCGGTCGGCAAATGGAAAGCGAATGCCGGCATGCGCTGGGACATTGAAGAGCATAACAGCGCAAGACACAATGCCTCGTTGCAGTACAGGTCGGACAGCCAGTCGATTTTCAATCTGGGCTACAGCAAGCGACGAGAAACCCTGACAAACCCGGAAGCACTTGAACAAACGGATATTTCGTTTGTCACACCCGTGAGTAAAAGATACACCATCATCGGACGCTGGAACTATTCGCTCGAACAGCAACGTGATCTGGAAATCATCGGTGGCTTGTCATACGAAAGCTGTTGCTGGTCAATGATCGTTGCGCTGCAGCGTAACCT
>JARFQK010000230.1 GCA_029287815.1 Gammaproteobacteria bacterium | reverse complement strand
TATGATCGTGATGTTCCTCAATATCATTGGAGTCCAGAACCAGCAGACCTACGACTTCGCCCAGTACGCGAATACGCTCGCCGCGCTTGCGCTGGCGGGCGCGCTCGCCATTGCGATCTGGTATCTTCCCCCGTCGCCGCGTCCCGAGAAGCAATTCCTGCGCACGCTGCAGCGCTTTTTCCGCCACAGTGACTTTTTGATATCGCGCCTCGCCCTGGACTGGGACCAGAACAAGGGGATCGTCGATCACTGGAAAACGATCTATTATCGGTCGAATCTGCTGGAGCTGCCGCAGAAGCTGGCGTCGTGGGCTGGAAAGATCGACCACAGGACATTCCCCGATAACAGCCCCGAGCAGGTGCAGGCACTGGTCACCAGCCTCCACGCGCTCGCTTATCGGATCAAGGCGCTGTCCGCAATGCGTGATCTGCCGCAAGCGGATCTTCTGGTGAAGGAGTTGCTCGACGACGTGCGCGCCTGGCGCCTGATCGCCGAACAGCAGCTGCAGCTTTGGGCCGATAACCCGGCTATGGCACTCGGTGCGAGCGCCGAAATGCAGGAGCGGGTGATGAAGCGTCTGGCCAGGCTGGAAGCGCGTGTGGAGGAGACCTTCGCGCGAGTCGGTGAGGGCCGGCTCAGTAGCGAGGACTATCAAAATTTCTACCGCTTGCTGGGCAGTTTCCGCGGCCTGTCGGAGGCAGGCATTGCTTATGCGCGGCTTGCCGAGAAAATCAACTGGGCGCAGTGGCAGGAGGCGCGGTTTTGATTCAGTCTGGCGCGCTCAAGGGTGTGGACTGTGATAATCTGCAACGGTTGCCTGATTAGCGAGCAATAAGGAGCAGGCGTTGGACTATATTCCGAGCGAGATATCCATTGGTGGCGTCTACTTCCCCCCCTTGTTACTGGCGTCTACCCTCGGTGTGGTGGCGGCGCTGTTGACAGTCCTGCTGCTCAACCGTTACCGCCTGTCCCGGTTTATGCTCTATCCGCCAATGATCTTCGTGGCCATCGCGGCCATTTATACCGGCCTGATCGGCACCTTTCTGATTCCTGTGTGAGTACTATGAACAGTACAGTTTTGAAAACCTTGATAAGCGGCCTTATCGTCCTGGTAGCGATCGGCATCGTACTCTACAAGTACTGGTACTACCTGACCAACCCCTGGACACGCGATGGCCAGGTGCACGCCCAGGTGATCCAGATCAATCCGCGGGTGTCCGGCCCGATTGTCAATCTGCCCATCAAGGACAACCAGTTGGTCAAGGCAGGCGAACTTCTGTTCGCGATCGATCCCCGCACCTTCCAGGCCGCCGTCGATCAGGCTCAGGCCGACCTGCAGCAAGCCCAGGTCAAAGCCAAGGATGCAAAGGAAGAGGCAGACCGCGCCCGCAATATCAGAAAAAGAGACAGGGGTGCGATGTCCCAACAGCAACTGGAAAGAAAAGAGAATGACCAGAGCGCGGCCGACGCCGCCGTGCTTGGCGCCAATGCTCAACTGCAGCAGGCGCAACTGAATCTTGAGTTTACCGACGTCAAGGCGCCGGTGGATGGCTATGTCACCAATCTTAACCTCCGCCTCGGCAGTCAGGCCGTTGCCAACCAGCCGGCACTGGCGCTCATCGATATCAACAGCTATTGGATACACGGCTATTTCCGTGAAGATCGCATCGAGGGCGTCAAGGCGGGTGATCGCGCTGTTGTCACGCTGATGAGTTATCCGGACCGGCCGCTGGAAGGGCAGGTCGACAGCCTCGGCTGGGGCATCGCCCAGGATGACGGCAGCACCGGTTATAACCTGCTGCCGAACATCAACGCCACTTTCGAATGGATCCGCCTGGCGCAACGTGTGCCGGTAAGGGTGCACCTGGTTGAGCCGCCGAAGGATATCCCTCTGCGCGTGGGTACCACGGCCTCGGTGATAGTCATGACGGGGGACAACAGCAATACCGAAAAGCCGGTGCCGGCATTGCCGAAAGCATTGCAATAACGTTAAAAAAGATTGGGGTCAGTTCTTGCAATGCAACGTTGACTTCAGTCAATTGACTCGAAATCAAGTGAACCCTCGCGGGTTCCGAGGGTTCGAATCCCTCCCGGTGCAAATATTCGAACGAGCCGTATGATATTGTTATTGTGTGCCAACGTGTAAATTCCAATTTGTAATAGCGTGACGAGTAGGAACTGGACGAATCTACGGCAATGCATCCGCGCGAACAGGCCCGTTACACTGCGATAGCTACGGAGGGTAGATGCTCAACGCTTTGCAGTTCGAGAAGTGCCTTGTCACCGGTTAAGTTTCTAGTATTAAACCAGGTGGTTGACAGTTCTGATCTTTCCAGGTGCGCAACATTCAGCGGATTACAGTAATTTTTAGCCAGCGATGCCCAATAGACACGCCTTCGCCGCTGTTAAATTCCAGACTTGAAAATCAGTTATTCGATTGCTGCGTGACAAACAGGGTCTGGGTGGGATAGGCAAACTCGATGCCCTCTTGCTCAAATCGTTCATGAATGCGCAAGTTCACCGCCTGTTGTATGTCCATGTACAGGTTGTAATCGGGGCTTGATATGTAATACACACTCTCAAAGTTTAAAGAGAAGTCGCCATAAGCCTGGAAATGCGAGCGATCGAATCGGGTGTTGTCCTGCTCCTCAATCGCTTCCCGGATGATGGCGGGGATCCGGCTCAACTTTTCACGCGTTGTCTGATAGGTCACACCCAGCTTGAACACGACGCGTCGCTCATACATACGACCATAGTTGCGGATCCGGCTACCAAGCAGGTCGGTATTGGAGAACACCAGTTGCTCGCCCGAGAGGCTGCGTAACCGCGTTGTCTTTAGACCGATATGTTCGACGCTACCCATTAAATCACCGATTATCAGAAAATCGCCGATCACAAATGGCTTGTCCAGTACAATGGAAAGCGAGGCAAACAGGTCACCGAGAATGTTCTGGGTTGCCAGCGCAACCGCGATACCGCCAACGCCGAGCCCCGCGACCAGTGCCGTCACATCAATGCCAAAGTTATCCAGCACCAGCAGCAGCACCACTGACCACAATACCAGTCGGGCGATGAATCCGGCGGCATTGATTGTCGCAGCACTGGCTGGATCCGTTTTCTTTCGCGACTCGAGGTAGCGCCCCAACAAGAACAGAATAATCGCGTTAAGCCAAACGCCGCCCTGTACGATAATAGCCACGGCGATGACCGTGAATACACCCTGGCGAACATTGTCTGGCAGGGCAAGAACCAATGAGCCGACGAACAGCGCGACGATCAGAAGAAACAAAGCATGAGTGCGTGTCAAAACGTCGGCGAGCGCATCATCCCACTGGAAGGATGTCCGCGCCGCGAGCCTGGAGATTCGGGATACGGCGAGCCGTTTGAACAGGTAGGCGATAGCCAGGGCTGCCGAAGTCACGACGAGGAAGCTGAGCCAGGTCTGTATTGTGTTGTCTAGCAACTCGTATGAAAGCACTTCTTCCATCATTTTCTCCCAGATACTTTGTTTAGCTACGCCAACTGGCCCTGCGCCTCAAACCAGATTGCGCTTGATGCGCCGGTTCCACTTCCGTGAATAGACTCTCTTATTGCCTTCAAAGGCATCAATCGCCGTAAGCTGGTTGGCTTTTTCAAATATGAAATTCAGTGATGTCATTACGCTCAAGATAGCCGCAGAAACATCAGTTAGAGTAGCCTGCTTTCGTAAGTATCGCTTTCGTAATGCCTTGTACTCCGACAATAGCCGGTGGGAACTCTTTCCCTTCAGGTATTGGACCGCTCGCGATACCGATAGCTGGGGCGGAATACTGAGCAGCAGATGCACGTGATCACGGTGGATTGACCCCGCATAAATCATCATCTCCTTGCTGATCGCTATCTCTCGCAGCAACTCTCGACAACGGTGGCCTATGTCACCTCCAAGTACCTGATACCTATACTTCGTCGTCCAGATCAGATGGTACTTGCGGTCCCAGACGGTATGACTTCCCCGCTTGTATTCTTTCATCCCCCGATAATATCATCCGTCGCCTAAAGGCGAGGGGTTTACGGGTCCCCTATCGGGGACTCTAAACACAGATATGCAGCACTGAGTTCGCAGTTCGATTTCGCACGTCCGCCAAACGCCAGCCCACCTGAAGCC
>JARFQK010000218.1 GCA_029287815.1 Gammaproteobacteria bacterium | reverse complement strand
TATCTCCTCTTCGGTTCTGAGTTCGGTCGCACACACCAGTATCGCGTGCCCAAGTTCGGGATAGTCAGCGCTCAGATCATAGCCACCAAGGATGTTGTGTTCTGCCAGCGCAGACAACACCTCGTCCGCCGGCCTGTCCAGCGTCAGCACCGCCTCATGAAACATCGGACCGCTGAAGGCCTGGCTGACGCCGGGAATCGTGGTCAGCTGGGCCACCAGCTCACGCGTATTGGCATGACACGCAGCCGCACTGTTTTCCAGGCCCTGCGGCCCCATGATCGCCATATGTATGGTCGAAGCAGTGACCACGAGACCCTGGTTGGTGCAGATGTTCGATGTCGCCTTCGACCGCCTGATGTGTTGTTCGCGCGCCTGCAAGGTCAGCACGAAACCTTCATTGCCGTCGACATCGATGGTTCGACCGACAATGCGCCCTGGCATCTGCCGCACCAGCGCCTGGGTGCTGCAAAGAAATCCGAAATAAGGTCCGCCAGAGGACAACGGTGCACCCAGTGGTTGGCCATCACCACAGGCGATGTCAGCGCCGTGACTGCCCCACTGACCAGGTGGTTTCAGCACCGTAACGGTCAGTGGATTGGTGATCGCGATCACCAATGTGTTGTTGCGATGGGCCCAATCGGTGATTGCATCGACATCTTCCAGCGTCCCGAAAAAGCTTGGCTGCTGAATAACGACCGCGGTCGCATCTTGACCTGCCGCTTGCTGGATCGCATCGAGCTGCACGGTACCGGTGTTGCGGTCGTATTCAACTTCGATCAGCTCGATATTCTGACCGCTGACGATCGTGTCGGCGGTTTTTCTGTAGGCAGGATGAACCGTTCTGGGCATCAGGATCCTGCGCGATTTGGACTTGCGGTTGCCGCGGACCGCCATCAACATCGCTTCGGCCAGGGCCGACGCGCCGTCATAGAGCGAAGCATTGGAAACGTCCATATCGGTCAGGGCCGTCATCATGCTCTGGTATTCGTAAGTGAGCTGCAACGTGCCCTGGGAAGCTTCGGCCTGGTACGGCGTGTAGGCGGTGTAATATTCACCTCTTGTCGCAAGCTGCCAGACTGCTGCGGGAATATGGTGCTCGTAGGCACCCGCCCCGATGAAACAGACGGCCTGCTTGTTTTCCGCAGCACGCCTGTGCATCAGCTGTGACACCTCCATTTCGGACATTGTCTCCGGAATACCATCGAGACCCGCCACTCTGAGATGCGGCGGTATTTCCTCAAACAGCGCATCGGTATCCGGGATGCCGATGACTTCCAGCATTTCAGCAATTTCCTGATCGGTATGAGGTATGAATGGCATGCTAGTCTTCTTCTATCTCGGCTTCGTAACTATCTGCATCCATCAGATCATTGATTTCATCGGGATTCGACAGTTTGATCTTGATCAACCAACCATCGTCGTAGGGCGAATCATTGATGGTTTCTGGTGCATCCGCCAGATCACTGTTGACCACGACGACTTCGCCGCTAACCGGCATGTAAACGTCTGACGCGGCTTTGACCGATTCCACTACGCAGACTGCGTCCTCGGCTGCCATCTCGGTGCCGACTTCGGGCAGCTCGACGTAGACGAGGTCGCCGAGCAGCTCCTGCGCGTGATCGGTAATACCAACCGTGACCGTACCGTCGTCTTCGTTCCGGACCCATTCGTGAGACTTTGTATACTTGAGTTCTGAGGGTATTTCGCTCATAAGGCTGACCTGTTCATTGCTCGCAAAAAATTTTTTTGATATTACCTTTTTCGGTAGACAACACAACCTTCCGGTTTCTGTGAATGAATCGATCAAACCGCCTTGCCGTCACGGACGAATACCGGTTTGACCACCCTGGCGCTCAAGAGTTTGCCGCGGATCTCGACCTGACAATGGCTCCCGGTCTGCTTGGGAACGCGCGCGAATGCAATCGACTGCTTCAACGTCGGCGAAAAGGTCCCACTGGTGGTCTCGCCTTCACCCACGCCGTCGACCACGACGCGCTGATGGCCGCGCAAAATGCCCTTCTCTTCCAGCACCAATCCAACCAGTTTTTGCGCTACGCCCTTCTCACGCTGCCGTTCCAGCGCAGCCCGCCCTATGAAGTCGCGATCCTCAGGTTCCCAGGCGACAGTCCAGCCCAAACCTGAGATCAATGGGGTTGTTGATTCAGTCATGTCCGCACCGTATAGATTCATGCCGGCCTCGAGCCTGAGCGTGTCACGCGCGCCCAGACCGCAGGGTTTCACCCCGGCTTCGGCCAGGCCATCCCAGAAAGACGGCGCCTCGCTATCCGGCAGCATGATTTCGAAGCCGTCCTCACCGGTATAACCCGTGCGCCCAACAAACCACTCACCGCACTGACTGCCGTAGAACCTGTCCAACTCGGAAACGGCCTCGACAACGTCAACCGGCAGCACCTCGATCGCCTTTTCGCGTGCGTGCGGACCTTGAACCGCAATCATCGCCAGATCGCTTCGTTCCTTGATCTCGACATCAAATCCGCTCGATTGCTGGTCGATCCAGGCAAGATCCTTGTCACGGGTCGCCGCATTGACGACCATGCGATACCAAATGTCCTCCAGGTAATAGACGATCAGATCATCGATCACGCCGCCGTCCTGGTTGAGCATGCAGCTGTACAAAGCCTTGCCTTGCGCTTTTAGCCTGGCAACATCGTTCGCCAGCAGCTTTTGCAAAAACGGCTTGACGTCTTCGCCGGTTAGATCGATGACGGTCATGTGGGACACATCGAACATACCGGCGTCTGTGCGCACCTGATGATGTTCCTCGATTTGCGAGCCATAGTTCACCGGCATCTGCCACCCGGCGAAGTCGACGATCTTGCCACCGTATTCGACATGCTTGTCGTATAAAACAGTTTTCTTGCTCATATCTCTTCAGCCATGATGATATTCGGCAATCCTACACGGATCGGATCAAAAATTCCCGGACAAAACGAAAGAGAAATGCGCGCTAGACTTCGCCCAGCGCGTGCTTGATCAACATCTTTTTGACAGGGCCCGCATCATCGACAAGGTTCAGGCCGATGTTGCGTATTTCCGTCAACAATGGATTGCGGTTGCCGAACAAATGCTTGAAACCACTCATTGAGATTTCCATGATTCGGTTCTCACCTTTGCGGCTACGCTCGTATTTTCTCAGCGTATGCACCTCGCTCCATTGCCGATGTGACCGCAACGCGTGCGCAATCACTTCAGCGAGACAGGCCGCATCCATAATTCCAAGGTTTGCTCCCTGGCCGGCCAGCGGATGAATATTGTGAGCGGCATCACCGACCAGTGCCAAACCCTCACGAACATAATGCTCGACGTGACCGTGCCCGAGCGGAAAGACCGCCCGCTCGGACACCAGAGTCACCGCGCCCAGGCGATACTCGAATGCCTGCTCGAGCCTGGTTGCGAAATCTGGCGGATCGAGCGCGATCACCGCCTCAGCTTCAGCCTCGTCCAGCGACCATACGATAGAACAGTTACCGTCGGCGAGCGGCAGGAACGCGAGCGGCCCGGTGGGCAGAAAACACTGCCAGGCTGTCTGTCGATGAGCCAGCTCGGTGGCCACTGTGCAGACAATCGCCTGTTGCCGATAAGATTCACGCACCCAGCCGATTCCCATGGCTCGACGCACCATCGAGCGACTACCATCGGCTCCGACCACCAGGGGTGCCGTCAAGGTCTCGCCAGCCGTCAGCTCAACGCGCTTGATCCTCGATTCAACATCGAGCGCTTCGACCGATGCCGGACACAGCCAGGCGATGTTATCAGCCTGGCTGACCCGCTCTAACAATGCCTGCTGGATGACATTGTTTTCGATGATATACCCGAGCGTGTCCAGGCCCAGTTCAGCGGAGTCGAAATGAATCTCGCCAACGCCAGTCGAATCCCAGACATGCATTTCCCAAAACGGCGAAACGCGGAACTTGCGCATCAGATCGAACGCACCCACTTCATCGAAAAGCTGCAATGAAGCGCGGTTGATTGCCGAGACACGCGACGAATAATCATCGGTCACCGCTTCAGGCTGCTGTTGTTCGATGACAGCGATCTGCAGGCCTGTCATTTTTAACGCACAGGCCAATGACAGGCCGGTGATGCCACCACCAACGATGATTACATCGTAATGTACCGAGCCGGTCTCAGACATGCCCTGCCCTGCGCGCCAGTTCCGAGGAACGGCCACTCAGCCCCATGCTCTGACGCGCAAGCTGGTGCCGTAACGGTGCGATCAAACCGACAGCAGCCAGCCCCGCTGCGCGCAAGTGCCCCATCGGTGCAATGTCGTTCGAGAATATCTTGACCAGGCTGTCGGTGAATCGATACACCCGCCGGGCATCATCCTGCCTCTGCTCAACATAGGACTGCAATAGCCTGCTGTCGCCCGGATCTTCGGCCTTGGAGATCAGCTCGGTGAGCATTGCGATGTCCCTGAGCGCCAGGTTGAAACCCTGGCCAGCGACCGGGTGGATCGAATGCGCAGCGTTGCCGACAACGACGACTCGACCTCTGACGACCTGGGTCGCCTCGATCAATTTGAGCGGGTAGGCATGACGCTTTCCGACTTTTTTGAGCTGCCCGAGCCGATAACCGAAACGCTGCTGCAGCCGTTGCAAAAATGATGCATCGTCGAGCTGCATCAGTTCATCGGCCTGTGCCGTGGGCACCGTCCACACCACTGAACAGCGATTCTGCGTCATCGGCAGAAACGCGATCGGGCCGGCATCGGTAAAGCGCTCGTAAGCGACATTGTTGTGGCGCAATACTGGGGTCACATTCGCGATCACCGCGCTTTGACCATAGTCCTGGACACTGCTACCGATATGCAGCAGATCGCGAACCTGGGAAACCACACCATCAGCCGCAACCAGCAGGCGCGCACTGACAACGCGCTGCGTGCCGTTTTCTTCGATGACCGCATTGACCGAATCGGGGCCCTGTTCAATGCTGATCAATCGCGCAGGGCAATGAAATACCGGCCGGCCGTCTTGGGACAGCCGGTCATACAGGATCTCTCCGAGCACACGATTCTCCGCGACATAGCCCAACGCCTCGACGTGTTCCTCATAATGACGAATTCGCGTCGCGCCGAAATGACCCCTGTCCGAGATGTGAATCGTATTGATGGCCTCGACCTTATCAGCCAGCGGCCGCCAGATTTTCATGCCTTCCAGGATGCATCGGCTACCCCACGACAGAGCCAGTGTCCTGTCGTCATAGCTTGGTTGCTTTGTCGAAGCGATCGGGGACGCCTCGACGACGTGGACCGAGTGCCGGCTGCCCTGCAACGCACAAGCCAGACTGGCACCGACCAGGCCACCTCCGATAATGACGACCTCACACTCTGTTTCAGACCTATGCATATTTATGTTCTTTCACGTGCCAACTGTCGGCGGGGCTATCCGGCCATCAACGCTTCGATTTCGTCACAGGTTCGGGGCAGCCCTTTCGAGAGGATTTCGTGGCCATCGCTGGTGACGGCTACATCGTCCTCGATGCGCACGCCGATATTCCACCAGCGCTTGACGCCACGGATGCCGGCAGGAACATAAAGGCCCGGCTCCACCGTCATCACCATGCCTTTTTCCAGCAGGCGCCATTCGTCGTCGACCTTGTAGTCGCCGACATCGTGCACATCCATGCCCAGCCAATGTCCGGTCCTGTGCATGTAGAACTTGCTGTATTTATTATCCCTGATCAGCTTCCTGACATCACCCTTCAACATCCCCAGCTCGACCATGCCTTTGGTCAGCACTCGCACGGCAGCCTGGTGCGGATCATTCCAATGGTTACCCGGCACGACTTTCTTGATGGCCGCCTGCTGCGCCTCCAACACGAGCTCGTAGACCTCGCGTTGGGCAGCGGTAAAACAGCCGTTGACAGGAAAAGTGCGAGTTACGTCAGCCGCGTAGCCATCGTATTCTGCGCCGGCATCAATCAGTACCAGGTCGCCGTCATTCAACAATTGGTCGTTCTCGGTGTAGTGGAGAATACAACTGTTGGCGCCGCCACCCACAATCGACGGGTAGGCCCAACTGGCGCCATTGCGATGGAACCGATACATTAGCTCGGCCTCCAGTTGGTACTCGTACATTCCGGGTCGGCAGGCCTTCATCGCATCGATATGCGCCTTTACGGTGATTTTCGCCGCTTTCCGCATCTTGCGCAGCTCATCGCGGTGCTTGAACAGTCGCATGTCGTGCAAAAGATAGTCGAGCGAGACGAATTCGTATGGCACATGCGTTCCACCACGCACCTTGCTGCGGAGATTGTTGACGCAGTTCATCACGTGTTTATCGAAATCGGGATTCAGGCCAATCGTGTAGTAGACGCTTTCACAATGCTCCATCAACCCAGGCAGTATGTCCTCGAGGTCCGAGATTGGAAAGGCATCATCAGCCCCAAACTGCTCTACCGCACCCTCGGGCCCGTACCGCCTGCCATCCCAGGTTTCCTTTTTCGGATCACGCTCACGGACGAACAGGATATACTGTCCCTGCTTGCGCCCAGGCACCAGCACGATAACCGACTCGGGCTCGGGAAATCCGCTGAGATAGTAGAAATCACTATCCTGACGAAAGCTGTGTTCGACATCGCGATTTCGCAACAACACGGGCGCCGACGGTAAAATCGCGATGGAGTGCTCGCCCATCATGCGCATCAGCTGCTTGCGATGCTGCGCGTGGAGTTTGGTATTCATGAGTTGGACATCGGGATCCGTGCGACTTTCAGGCCGTTAATGTATGGTCTGAGTAGACTGCAGTGGCTGCAGTTCTTCGTAGATGAGCAAGGCCCCCATGCGGACATACTCTTCAATCTCCATGTACGCGACTTCATCCTCATCTTCAGCACCCCCGACCGCCGTTTCGCCGACATCATGGCTCGCGCGCGAAATCTCGACCATATCTTTCACCAGCTCGGCAGTATCTTCGGGAAGTTCGCTATCCTCCCTGATACCACCGGCTGCGAGGCCGTAGATGAAACCCTGACACCAGGCAGCCAGCGTTTCGACCCGCTCTGCCAACGCATCGTCATCATCGAGCAAAAGCAGTCTGAATTCACCGCTCACATCATTCATCATTTCCAACGTGGCCCGATACAGGTTTGACAGCTTATGCACAACGTCGTGCAGCAGCGCGCCACCGTCTTCCTGCTCACCGAGCACATGGTCTATCCATTCCGACAAGTCGATACTGCCTCGGGCGCAGACCATGCCACAGAGTGCGCCGTGGGCTTCTGCCGCGCCCATATTGGCGTCGATTCTGTAGAGGATCTCTTCGAGCTCTGTTATCTCTGGCAGCTGCTCCATGCCATGATTCTATCATGATGTCTTAAGTGTTTAGTCAGCGATCAATCGCTGCAGTTTCATTTGACCCAAGTGCGTTCCCGTCCTAGTATTAGTGCAGGCACTCGAACACAGAAATTTAAAGACATTGGAGTTCGCAACCCGGCACCATAGTCAACAAAACAACGAATAAATAGCTATGAATGACTCAATCCCGACCATCAATCACCTCGAACAGCAGGTTAACGAGCTGCTCGACCTTTGCATACGCTTGAGCAACGAAAACAGTAACCTGCGCTCTCAGCTGCGTGCGCTGTCAGGGGAGCGCGCCGCCTTGCTCGAACAGAAAGAACAGGCTCGATCACAGGTTGAAGCGATGATCTCTCGCCTGCGCTCGATGGAATCGGCTTAAAAGCTCGAACAGCACTTCAGGTTAATCGATGAAAAACCAGGAATCCCTCAGCATTACTATTCTTGACAAAGAATACCGGGTCGCGTGCCCGCCCGGTGAAACGGACAGTTTGCGCGCCTCCGCACAGGAGCTGAATAAAAAGCTAAACGAAATCAAGAGAAAAGGCGCTGTCATCGGTACCGAACGTATCGCGATCATGGTCGCGCTGAATCTGTGCCATGAGCTGCTGACCGGCAGGTCGCTGCAAACCGAGCATGCCGAGCTCAATCAGCGCATCGCCTCGTTGTCCGAAAAAATTGACAGCAGTCTGCGCGAAATTCAGTTATCATAAGTTATCCAGACAGGCGTTCCGGTGACTGATCCGGCGCCATAGGAATAAGGTTTGGTTGCCTCTGGGGTGTGCGTAAGCAATCTGAAATATCCCTTGAGCCTTAACTACTAACCAGGGGAATGAAGCTGGTTACACTGTGTGCAATACCGCCACGAGCGGGAAGCCTGAGGTGCGATCGCGATCCCCACGTGAACCTCTGGTTCAAGGTTAGCAGTATCTGCTACGGCATTTCTGGAGGCACCTTCTAATAACCACGCATTTATGCCCTCAAACCATAGCACGATCCGCCGCTCCAAGCGTAAGCTTCGCAATCAACTGACAGCACCTGAGCAGACCGAGCACGCTACGCGCTTGCGCGCACAGATAGGCCGCCTCCCGGCTTTCCTGAACAGCCGGCGCATTGCTTGTTACCTGGCCAATGATGGTGAGATCGATCCCCGCTTCATCATTGCCACGGCCTGGAATTTACGCAAACAGGTGTATTTACCGGTGCTTTCGCCATTTTTGAGCAAGCTGTATTTCGCACCCTATCGCTCGGGCATGGCGATGGCTAAAAATCGCTACGGTATCGATGAGCCGACCTGCAGACCGGTCGAATGGGTCACAGCGTGGCAGCTCGATCTGATGCTGCTACCGCTGGTGGCGTTTGACGACAACGGTAACCGCCTTGGGATGGGTGGCGGCTTTTATGACCGAACGCTGGCCTACCGACGCGCCCGGACCCGCTCGTTACGACCGAAACTGATCGGCCTGGCGCACGAACTGCAACGCGAGGAACAACTGGACACGAACAGCTGGGACATACCGCTGGATATGATCGCAACAGAGCAGCGCATCATCTCCGTATAGACGAAAAGGGGACGCAACCCTTTAGCATAAAGGGTTGCGTCCCCTTTATCGTCGTCAAAGAAACAGTTTATATGCGGGATTATCGGTTTCCTCCCAATAGCGGTAGCCGATTTTGTCGAGGTAACTGACCAATTCCGCGCGCTCGTCGGTGGGTGTCTGCAAACCAACCAGTACTCGACCGTAGGCAGCACCGTGGTTGCGGTAATGGAACAAACTGATGTTCCAGCGTTTACCGACATTGGTCAGAAAAGCCAGCAGCGCACCCGGTCGCTCTGGAAACTCGAACCGGTAAAGCACTTCGTCGCTGATATAAGGATAGCGACCGCCAACCATGTAACGGACGTGGTTCTTGGCCATCTCGTTTTCTGTCATGTCCACAACCGGATAACCGTGCGCGATCAGCTTGTCGAGCAACTCCTCTTTTTCCTGCGAGCCCTTGACCAACTTCACACCGGCGAAGACTTGAGCGTCTTCATCATTGGAATAGCGGTAGTTGAATTCGGTGATACCGCGCTTGCCAATGGTCTTGCAAAAAGTCCTGAAGCTGCCCGGTCTTTCCGGTATCGTCGCCGCCAGCAGGGCCTCACGCTGCTCGCCCAGCTCGGCGCGTTCGGCGACGTGTCTGAGCCGGTCAAAATTCATATTGGCGCCGCTGTTGATCACGACCAGTGTCTGCTTGCGAATGCTGTGTTCCGCAACGTAGTGCTTCATGCCTGCGACCGCCAGCGCACCCGCCGGCTCCATGATCGTTCGTGTATCGTCAAAAATATCCTTGATGGCCGCACAGATCTCGTCAGTCGAGACACGCACGACATCATCGACACATTGCCTGGCAACCCGAAAGGTCTCGCGCCCGACCTGCTTCACCGCGACGCCATCGGCAAACAGACCGACGCTGTCCAGTACAACCCGCTTTTGCTTGCGCAAGGATTCAGCCATGCTGGCCGCATCCTCGGGCTCGACGCCGATGACTTTTATCTCCGGCCGAAGGTATTTGATGAACGCACCAACACCTGCGATCAGGCCGCCACCGCCAACAGGCACGAACACCGCGTGGATACCATCATTGTGCTGTCGCAGGATCTCCATGCCGATGGTGCCCTGCCCGGCAATCGTATCGGGATGATCATACGGATGAATGAATTCGAGATCCTGTTCCTCCGCCAGCTTGATCGCGTGCTGATACGCATCATCATAAGCATCGCCGACCAGTACCGTTTTGCCACCCCTGGCCTGGACCGCCCTGACCTTGATATCGGGCGTGGTTTTCGGCATCACGATGGTCGCATCGACGCCCAGCCGGGAGGCCGCCAAGGCCACGCCCTGGGCATGATTGCCGGCCGAAGCCGCGATCACACCACTGAGCTTTTTCTGCTTCATCAACTGGTAGATGCGGTTATAAGCCCCGCGGCATTTGAAGGAGAAAACACTCTGCAGATCCTCACGTTTCATCAGCACGCGATTGTCGAAGCGCTT
>JARFQK010000160.1 GCA_029287815.1 Gammaproteobacteria bacterium | reverse complement strand
TTTGCGCATTTTCGCCATCGAGCGGTAACTCATTTCGGACAATTTATAAAACACCGCTTTGACCGTAATGGTCAAGAATATGATGGCCCAGCCCCAGTTGCCAAACCAGCCGTGAAAGATGTCGAGTAACCAGAACAGTGGCTTGGCAATTATCGTCAAAACGCCGTAATCAACCGTCAATTCTAAGCCTGGCGCAATCTGTTCCAATCGGTTCTGCAATTTTGGTCCGATCACCAATCGGGTATCGAAACGCCCGGTATCGCCGGAGGCGATTTTCTGTGCGGGCGAACGCGTGCCCAAAATGTATCGGACGGTGCCACCAGGATTTCTGGTATAGAACAGATTGTTGACCCCGGCCTCCGGAATCCATGCTGCGAGGAAATAATGTTGGATCATCGCGAGCCAGCCACCCGTCAGCTCACAACCTTTTTGCTTGCTGGTGATGTTCAGGCAGCCATCCCCGATCGTGGCGAGCAGATTCTGCTCGGCGATATCATCAAAATCGATTTTTTCGTACTTGATGTCTTCGTTGTAAACGACGCCGCCGGTATAAGTATAAATAAAGGCGCTCTTGTCCTCCTCGGTTGGCGGTACGCGTACCAGTTGCATATACTGACTGCCACTCCAGTCCGCATTGCCTGCTTTGACTTCATGCACCAGATCGATGGCATAGTCGTTGCGACGAAAGGTGTAGAGCTTTGTCACCTGGACACCGTTTTCACCTGTCCACGTCAGCGGCACGCGCAGCTCATCCTCACCTTCGGATAACCGGTAGTTTGTTTTCTCCGCTGCGTAGACCGCATTGTGAGTTGGTGCGCTGTCGGGCTTGACCGAAACCAGTCCAGACTGAGCTACAAAAAAGTTATAATCGCCATCCGACAGTAACAGCAGCTTTTCATCCGGATTATCTGCTCTTTTCGAATAATCGCGCAGCACAGCCGTTCTGATATCGCCGCCCTTGGTGTCAATCTGCACTTCCAGGACATCGGTAATAACGGTTATCCGTTGGCCGAGCTTCTGCTTGTCTTCCACAGACTCTACGATATCGTCAGTATCCGGTGTCGCAGCAGCCTCCGGTACTTCGCCAATAGCCTGCTCGGCCGCTGGCGCTGGCTGGCTGGTCACAGCCGGCTCGGACGGCTGCCCGTAATCCATCTGCCATTCAGCCCATAGCAGGTAAACAACGAAGAACAGGGTGAAATACAACAGGAGACGCTGGTTTTCCATCATCGGCCCCTGGGTGATGCGGTCATATCGTGATCCTCCGGCACCGGGTCATAGCCCCCTGGGTGCCAGGGGTGGCACCGACCGACACGACGCAACGCCATCCAACCGCCTCGAAAGATACCAAAACGTTCGATGGCTTCCAGCGCATAGCTAGAGCAGGTGGGCGTGTAACGACAGCTGGGCGCCAGGTACGGGCTAACCGCATAGCGATACAGTTTTATCAGTGCTATCACGACTTGGCGCATAGTTTTTCCAGTTTCTGCCAATGTTTATCCAGCGATTGCGCGAGACTGCTGTTGTTGGCATGAGCACAGCTTTGCCCGCCGATAACAACGAAATCTGCACAGCACAAGCGATGCTGGTTGTGACGAAAACTCTCTCGAATCAGTCGCTTCAGACGGTTGCGCGTGACTGCGTGTTTTGCGCGTTTCTTTGAGATTGCCAGACCCAGACGAGGAAATTCAAAATCATTGGGCCTGGCTAGTATTGTGAAGTATCGGTCACTTGAACGCACACCTTTCTCAAAAACCTTTTTGAAATCGGCGGCCCTCGACAACCTGGCACGCTTTAGCAAGCGTGCCCTGTGCATCGCGAAGACTGCCTCGTTACAATGCGAGGCGATGCCGGCCTTTAGCACGACGCGCCTTCAATACCTTGCGGCCACCGAGCGTACGACTGCGCGCCCGAAAACCATGCGTCCTGGCACGTTTGATACGGCTTGGTTGAAATGTTCTTTTCATTGCCTTGGAACCTGCATCTGTGTTTACAGCGAGCCGCGCATTTTACTGATGCGGGTGGCCCGAGTCAAAGCGGAAGCCGCTGTTTTTTCTGTGATTTGCATAAATAAGTAAATCATTGTGGATAACCCAAAATAACGGGTATAGAATGAACCGCGCTTCCAGCAGTCTTCTTCAACATCATTCGATCGGGGGGTCAAGTTCGAGTGAATAATGCGCTTTGGACGAACTGTTTACAACGACTTGAACAAGAGTTGTCTGATCAACAACTTAATACCTGGATAAGGCCATTACAGGTTCGTGAAGACAATCACCAATTGACCTTGCTGGCGCCCAACCGCTTCGTTCTAGACTGGGTGAAACAGAATTTTAGAGACAAAATCGAAAACATACTCGTCGAAGTCTCTCATGACGATGATTTCAACTTGCAACTGGAAATCGGCACGCACGCGAGCAGCGTGAAGCCTGCCAGTGTCGCGGCTAGCGCAGCTAGACCACAGTCGGTGGCCCGACCCAAGGCGGAACCGACAACTGACTTTGGTATTCCTTCAAAAGCCAGCAAACCCAGGCCCGTTATCGATCACAACCTGAACCCGGCTTTCACCTTCGATAGCTTCGTCGAAGGCAAATCCAACCAGCTCGCCAAAGCCGCCTCTTTGCAGGTCGCCGAGAATCCAGGGCAAGCCTATAACCCCCTGTTTCTTTATGGAGGGGTAGGGCTCGGTAAAACACACTTGATGCACGCGATCGGAAACACGATGCTTCATCATCGACCCGAAGCAAAAATCGTTTACCTCCATTCCGAGCGCTTTGTTGGCCATATGATCAAAGCCCTGCAACACAACGCGATCGATGCGTTCAAGCAGTATTATCGCTCGCTCGATTGCATGCTGATCGACGATATTCAGTTCTTTGCGGGCAAGGAACGCTCGCAGGAAGAATTTTTTCATACCTTCAATGCATTACTGGAAGGCGGACGACAGATTATACTGACCTGTGATCGCTATCCGAAGGAGGTTGACGGTCTTGAGGAAAGGTTGCGCTCGCGTTTCGGCTGGGGTCTTCCGGTCTGCATTGAACCCCCGGAACTGGAAACCCGGGTCGCAATTCTGCAGAGAAAAGCCGATGAATCTGGCATCCATTTTCCAAACGAAGTGGCCTTCTTCATCGCCAAGCGGATCCGTTCCAACATTCGCGAGCTGGAAGGCGCCTTCCGTAGAGTCATGGCGACTGCGAATTTTACCGGCAAGCCTGTGACTATGGAATTTGCCAAGGAAACATTACGCGATCTGATCGCGTTGCAAGACCGCACTGTAACGATAGAAAACATCCAGAAAACCGTCGCGGAGTACTACAAAATTCGCAGTTCGGATCTTCTGTCGAATCGACGCAGCCGCTCGATCACACGGCCCCGACAACTTGCAATGGCCTTGTCCAAAGAATTGACCAATCATAGCCTTCCAGAGATCGGCGAAGCCTTCGGGGGCAGAGACCATACCACGGTTCTACATGGTTGCCGAAAAATCGCCGAATTGCGCGAGTCGGATATAAAAATCAACGAAGATTACATGAACATGATGCGTATTCTGAGCAATTAACGTGACTTAATAAGCTCTCAGTGTTTTGTGCGTAAATTGTGGATAAAATGTGGACCCGTACGAAGCAAAAAGTTATCCACATACCATCTACAACAAAGCAGTTCTGTATTCCCAATGATTGCGCACCAATAATGGCTCATAAGTGATTGATAAATATATAAAAAATTAAGTTATCCACAGATTTGCGAATGACTAATTATTAATACGAAATAATAAATAAAATATAATACTTATAGGTAAATGCATGAAGTTCCAGATCCGAAGGGAAGATCTGTTGGTCCCGCTACAAAACGTCATTGGTGCGGTGGAGAAAAAACAGACGCTACCCGCATTGGCGAACATCCTCATCAAAGCGGACGAAACTCAACTATCCCTGACTGCAACAGATCTAGAAATCGAATTGGTGACGACGGCAAATATTGTCGCGGAAGAAAGCGGTGAAACCACATTACCCGCACGCAAGCTACTCGACATTTGCAGGGCATTGCCGGAAGAAGCCAGTATAAGCATTGCAGTAGATTCTAATAAAGCAGTTGTCAAGACCGGGCGCAGTCGCTTCACCCTGGCAACTTTGCCGGCCAGTGATTTCCCATCGTTGGAAAAGATTAATGCTGTTGCCGAGTTTCTGTTGCCACAGGCGACACTGAAGGAATTGATCGAGAAGACCGCTTTCGCGATGGCATTGCAGGATGTTCGCTATTACCTCAACGGCTTGTTGCTCGAGGTTAGTGCGGGATTTCTCCGCGCGATTGCCACGGACGGACACCGACTGGCATATTGTGAGAAACAGGCTGATTGCGATATTGAAGAGATTAAACAGGTTATCGTGCCGAGAAAAGGCATTCAGGAATTGATGCGCTTGTTGACCGACAGTGACGATTCGGTCAACGTGATGCTGGGCAGTAACCACATACGCATTCAAACAGCAGAGATCCGTTTCACCTCCAAACTCATCGATGGTCGCTTTCCTGACTACAACAGGGTCATTCCGACAGACGGTCAGAATCGCATCATCGCAGACCGTGACAGCCTGCGCCAGGCGTTGGTCAGAACATCCATATTATCGAACGAGAAATACCGCGGCATCCGGTTGATTGCCAATGAAAACATGCTGGAGTTACAGGCGCAGAATCCAGATCAGGAAGAGGCTGATGTCGAAGTGGAAGTCGACTACTCAGGTAACGGCTTGGAAATTGGTTTCAACGTGAACTATCTGCTGGATGTATTGAACGTTACCGATTCGAGCAAAGTCGAGGCTGCTTTGCGCGACTCCAACAGTAGCTGTCTGGTCACATATCCTGATTTACCGGAATGTAAGTACGTGATCATGCCGATGCGTCTGTGATACTCACCCGCATTTCTCACCAGGCGGTGATAAGGCACTGACTCTTATCAGAAAACTCGAATGATCAAAAGTACAGCGTATTTTTCAACAGTACCTATCACGGTTCAATCTAGCCGTTGGTTGCGCAAGATCGTAGGGTGCGCCGCGCGCACCGCCCACCTTCAGCTGTCTGGCCAACTCCGGTGCGCACGGCGCACCCTACGGTTTCTTCGCTCAAACCATAGCTATGGCTACGCTTTTCGCTCCAGGGTGGCGCTTGCGAACACGAATCCTGCGCCTGCTCCCGTGATCCTGGTGAGAAATGCGGGTCAGCCCGCATTTCTCACCAGGCGGCGTCGAATACTGACAACGCAACGGCCGGTTTGATGTAACTCTGATGATCTTAAATTTATTGTGTTGTTCGGCCATGCCTATCACGGTTCAGGCTAGTCTTCGTGGCCGCAAGCTTGCTCTTCAATCAAACCGTAGCTATGGCTACGCTTTTCGCTCCAGAGTGGCGCTTGCGAACACGAATCCTGCGCCTGCTCCCGTGATCCTGGTGAGAAATGCGGGCTAACGGTCTAAGCCGTACACTGCGTTTTGGGCTCGCAAAACACCGTCGAAATTGATGCAGCTGACAGAACTTCGGATTCGTGACTTTCGCAATCTGGTTGACGTTGAACTCGAGCCCTGTTCCGGGCTCAATTTAGTCTCAGGCCCCAACGCTTCCGGGAAGACCAGTCTACTGGAGGCCATTTTCTATCTCAGTTACTTGCGTTCTTTTAGAACCACAAATCTGTCGGATCTGATCAACCATAACGCGCGCGATTTTCAGCTTTTCGCAATGGCCAAAGATCAGCGGCAGAAAGAAATCCCGATCGGGATTCGCCGGGGGAAGATTTTGCTCGAAGTCCGGGCTGATCATCAAGAAATCAAGCGTGTGGCTGATATGACGGCCATGCTGCCGGTTCTGGCGATACATCCGGATAGCTACAAACTGGTCACAGGCAGCCCTTCTGACAGGCGTTCCTACCTGGATTGGGGCGTGTTTCACGTGGAACATGGTTTTTATCAAGCCTGGCAGCGCTACCGGAAAGCGCTAAGTCAAAGAAACGCAGCATTGAGGTCGGGCTACAATCGTTCTTTTTGCACGGCTTGGGACCACGAACTGGATTCGGCCGCAAAAACCATCGACGCGTCTCGGTCGCGGTACGTGCAGAATCTGAAAGTCCACCTTAAGACTAAAATCGACACTTTTTTCCCCGGTAGCCAGGTCAGAATCGATTACAGATCCGGCTGGAGCCGCGATTACCGCTTGAGCGCAGTTCTCGAGCAAACCTTCGACCGAGACCGCCGGCGTGGATTCACACAAGCCGGACCGCATCGCGCTGATCTGCTGATAGAAGTAGATGGCAAGTCAGCGCAGAGCGGGATCTCTAGAGGACAGCAAAAAGTACTCGTCGCTTTGTTAAGATTGACGCAATTAGAGCAGTTCACGCGCGCTACATCGAGGCAGTGCATATTGCTCTACGACGATCTGGCCGCGGAGCTCGACCCACATTATCGGCGTCAGTTACTCGCCCTGCTCAATCAGATGCCCGTGCAATTGTTCCTGACAGCGATCGAGCCCGAGCAGATCGACAAGGGTCCATGGGCCAATGTCCGAAGGTTCCACGTGGAACATGGCCACATAGTGCGCTTAGAACGTTAGCCCGCTTTTGCACGAAGGATTTGGTTTTTACCGACGTGCTGGCTTTAAAACCCTGATATAATGACGTTTTTATCAATGCTCCAATAGTGATGAGTTCAAAGCAAACCTACGATTCCTCCAATATCAAAGTACTCAAAGGCCTCGAAGCGGTGCGTAAGCGCCCAGGTATGTACATTGGCGACACCGACGATGGTACCGGGCTACATCACATGGTGTTCGAAGTCGTCGATAACTCGATCGACGAGGCGCTTGCTGGGTATTGTTCGGAAATCAGGGTCAAGATCCATAGTGACAATTCCGTTGCAGTTACAGACAATGGCCGTGGCATTCCGACAGATATCCATCCTGAGGAAGGGCGTTCGGCTGCGGAAGTGATCATGACGGTACTGCACGCCGGGGGCAAGTTCGACGATAATTCCTACAAAGTCTCAGGCGGGCTTCATGGTGTCGGCGTGTCTGTCGTGAATGCGCTCTCGGACAAGATGCGCTTGACGATTTTCCGTGATGGGACGAAACATGAGCAGGAATATCGTAACGGAGAGCCGGTGGCGCCGTTGGCAGTGGTTGGTGAGACTGAAAAAACCGGGACCAGTTTGCGTTTCTGGCCCAGCGAGTCGATTTTCAATAACATCGAGTTCCACTACGACATACTCTCAAAGCGTCTCAGAGAGCTGTCGTTTCTGAATTCCGGCGTCCGAATCGTACTGTCGGACGAACGCGACGGCAAGCGCGACGAGTTCGAGTACCAAGGTGGCATCAAATCGTTTGTCGAGCATTTGAACAAGAATAAAACCCCATTGCACGAGACGGTTTTGCATTTCAACACGATGAAAGACGGCATAGGGATCGAGGTTGCGATGCAATGGAATGACTCTTACCAGGAAAATATCTATCCATTCACCAACAACATCCCGCAAAAAGACGGCGGGACCCATGTCGTGGGTTTTCGCACAGCATTAACGCGATCGCTCAATCAATTTATGGAAAAAGAGGGCATCGCATCCCGGGCAAAGGTTAATGTATCCGGTGATGATGCACGAGAGGGTTTAATGGCTGTGCTCTCGGTAAAGGTACCGGATCCGAAGTTCTCATCCCAAACCAAGGACAAATTGGTGTCATCGGAGGTGAAGTCAGCAGTTGAAACCACGCTCGGTGAGAAACTGCAGGAATTCCTGCTCGAGCGACCCGCGGAAGCAAAGGCGATTACATCGAAGATTATCGAGGCCTCACGCGCGCGTGAGGCGGCAAGGCGAGCGCGTGAGATGACGCGTCGCAAGGGAGCGCTTGATATCGCCGGTCTGCCCGGTAAGCTAGCTGATTGCCAGGAAAAGGACCCCGCCCTGAGCGAGCTGTATCTGGTTGAGGGCGATTCTGCCGGCGGCTCAGCTAAACAGGGCCGTGATCGCCGGACCCAGGCCATTCTTCCGCTCAAAGGCAAGATCTTGAACGTCGAAAAAGCCCGTTTTGACAAGATGCTTTCTTCGGCCGAGGTCGGTACTTTGATTACCGCATTGGGTTGCGGGATTGGCACCGATGAGTTCAATCCAGACAAGCTGCGATACCACCGTATCATAATTATGACCGATGCCGACGTTGATGGCTCGCACATTCGTACCTTGCTGTTAACTTTCTTCTATCGGCAGATGAGTGAGATCATCGAACGTGGTCATGTTTACATTGCACAGCCGCCGTTGTACAAGGTGAAGAAAGGCAAACAGGAACGGTACGTGAAAGACGACGATGAGCTGGATGCCTACCTGTTGCAGCAGGCACTCGATGGTGCCCTGCTTTACGCTGATAAGGACAGTCCGGCAATCAAAGGGACTGCACTCGAGGATCTGGCGATGCAATATCTCACTGCTCGCAAAGTGATCCGCAGACTCTCTCGCCGAGTGGATAACTATGTTCTGAACGAGATGATATACCTCAAGGGCCTCGCTGAAACTGATCTCAACGATACCGGCATGCTCCAGCAATATCTAGATAAGTTATTGATTTTATTAGAAAAACATAAACTCACCGGGATCAGATACAGTGGTCGTGTGGTCATGGATGAGGAAGAAAACGCAGTGTTGGAGATGACCAAGAATGTGCACGGACTGGACCATTGTTACCCGCTCGATTCGGAATTCTTCAGTTCCAGTGAGTACCAGCTACTGGCGGCCCTGGGCAGCAAACTGGATTCGTTGATCGGTGAGGGCGCGCGCATCGAACGAGGCGACAAACAAAGTGAGGTTGCGACTTTTGCCGATGTGATGGATTGGCTGATGCAGCAGGCGAGCAAAGGCCAGAATATTCAGCGCTACAAAGGCTTGGGTGAAATGAATCCAGATCAGCTGTGGGAGACTACAATGAATCCGGACACGCGGCGCATGTTGCAAGTGCGTATTGAGGATGCGATCGCTGC
>JARFQK010000133.1 GCA_029287815.1 Gammaproteobacteria bacterium | reverse complement strand
CGGTTCAGGCTAGTCTTCGCGTCCGTAGGCTTGCTCTTCACTCAAACCGTAGCTATGGCTACGCTTTTCGCTCCAGAGCGGCGCCTACGAACACGAATCCTGCGCCTGCTCCCGTGATCCTGGTGAGAAATGCGGGCTAGGCTCGCACTTCGCCCTCAAGCACTTGGCAAGCGCGTTTGCTTGACTATCACCACCGCAAGCAGCGGCAATACGAACACCAGCAAGGTCACGGTGATAAACAGGACGCCCAGCTCATCGTAATTTGCCGGTACCGTCACCACGCCAGTCTTGGGGTCCCTTACTTCGCGCGTCACGGTGAAGATCTGGTTGACATACTTGGTACCCAGTTGGCTGGCGGACAAGGCCAGATTGGTGAAGGAAGCCATCACCGCGAAGAACGTCGCCTTCAATTGTGCCGGTGCAGAGTTAGCGATCCAGGCCAGCATGGGAATCATCGCGACCTGCCCGAGTGGTGATTCCAGAGCGGTATCGACTACAGCGATGAAACGCGCATCGACGACACCGCCAGTATGCGCAGCGGTCCATTCGTGCAGGCCGTAGTACATGCCAACGATCGGCAAAGTCAGCAAGGTACTCACGATCGTCAGAAATACAATGATGTAGGCGATCGATTTTTCAGCCATGAAACGCCGGAACAGAAACATCACGAACAATGTGATCACGGCCGCAATCAACGACAGCACCGACAGAAACTGCTGGTCGAATTCGAGCACATCGATCATCCACCAGGTCGAGCCCTGTCCCGGGGTGGGCGTTGCACGATATACAAAAATGATAACGGCGGTGCCCACCAGTGTCCGTCGCGCCGCGGGATCCAGGACTTTGACCAGTCTTGACATCAGGAACAGGATGATCGCCATCGAACCGACAAAGATGATTTCCTGATTGTAAGGAATATCGCCGAGACCCATGCTCAGCGTGAAAACCACGAACACCAGACTGCCGCCCAGAATCCACCAGTTCGGTGCCGGTGACTCCTGTTGTACGTTGATCAGGTGCCAGGCTTCGATGCGGCTGTGCCCAAGCTGCCGCATACGGCTGAATTCGCGCCACTTGAGATGGTAGCCAAGCAAAACGCCCAGCACCGAGACCACCGGTATGAACAACGCGAGCAGATAGATGTCCGTATACACGCTGACCTTCTGCGCTTCTTCGAGGGCCTCCACACCACTGAACATATAAACGTTCATCACAGCCACCAGAACGCCGCCGCCGATGATCGCGACCCGCCCCAGGGTCTGCATCGTTGTGTGCATCAATCGCTTGGTTTCTGCATCGAAGGCCCGTCCCTGTGCATCCAACCTCGGCACCGCCTCGACCGTCATCGCATCGGCGACCACGTCCTGCAGCACGTAGCCGACCGGTGCCAGCAACGCGCTGATCACGAACCAGGCTTCCGCGGGCATCACCGCGCGCATTGCATCCGGATCCGACAGCAGGCCGACCATGATAAGCAGGCTGGTCGCGATCAAGGATGCGCCGAGGAAAACCAGTATCGACTTGAACTTCCAGATCAGATCGACCAGATGCCCCAGGGGCATCTTCAACGCCCACGGAATACCCGCCCAGAAACCCAGCGCCGCCAGAAACTCAGCGGACAAACCGAGGTATTCCTTAACGAAGAAGGTGCCCACGATACCGGTCAGCCCGGACACTCCCGCTGCGACGTACACCATCAGCGGTGGCAAATAGGACAGCCGCATTTCGCGGCCGAGCTCCAGAATGTTTTTATCAATCCAGTAAGTAATCTTTTGCAAGGCGCTCATGGGTTTGCAGTCATTGTTCTTACTCAAGGCCCGCATATTTAAGCACAGGATACGAGCGCCCGGGGTCGCCCTTTCATGTTTTAGCGACAACGCGACACCGAGAAAGCATCGTCATTGGCGCATGCGTTACGAAGTTGGTTGATCGACGCTGGAAGCCAGTTTGGTGCGTCTGCGCAATGGACCAACCCAGGCTGAAAAAACTTTATCTACCGCCGAGACGCGGAGACGCCGAGATTGAACTCGGCGCCTCCGCGCCTCGGCGGTTAATCAAGAATTTCACTGTAATAGAGGACACAGCAACGAATTTTCAAACGAGTACAATCGTGAGGCACGCTAGCCCGCAGTCTGCGAAGTTGCTCTGCTCAACCCCTATCAGGGCATGAACCGGTTCATGCTCGACATCGCCGGCGACACCGTCCGCGACATGTTATAAACGTCATAGCGCATATTATTCACAGTCGCACTCATGTGCCCGATGTTCGTGTTCATCGTCTCCATTTGCGTATTCATGTCGGCTGTGTTGGTGGTCATCTGAGTCGTATTGACTGTCAACGCACGCGTATCCTGGCTCATCGAATCCATGTAAGCGGTGATTTGATGCATATCATGCGACATACTGGTCATCGATGTCTCCATCACGCGCACCACGTAAAACAGATAGACGACCGCGATCAGCGACAAAACTGTCACCGGTATCGACAACAGCTTGACGCGCTTCAATTGATGGCGGTGGGTTTGGTCGATGTTTTTCAGCTTCGCATCCAGCAGCTGTTCACGCTCCTCGAGCTGGGCATGCATGTTATCGAAAGCATCCTGCATATGGCTGGCAAACTCTTCGGCCATATGCTCCTGAGCGCGGTCGCGATCGCGGTTGTCGCGATGGATCTTCTCGAAAACGCCTTCCAGATTCCTGAGCAGCCCGGGCATGATCTTGTCATCGGCCCGCCGGTCCTTGACCGCCGTGCGCCGCTCAGGCCCGGCTTTGACCGCGGTCTTCTTCGCCACTTTTTTCTTGACGACTTTCTTGTCCGCGGGTGTTTTATCCGTCATTCGAATCGGCCTCATGAAGGGGCGGATCAACCGAACGCCTGGCCAGGCACCCTCATTGAAACCGCTGCAGAAAAATATATTAGTCATTCATTATATAGAGGATCTCGAAAATGTGGGCAAACTTGACGATTCTTTACAGAATAAAGTCCCACAGCGCAAAAAGGGGACGCTACCGAATGGCACTTACTTAAGCCAATACGGGTTGCTTCTGGAGGAAATGTCGGCGGCAGGGAAGCCGCCGTCGAGCCTACACGGAGGTATTCATGGCGTTTTCCGGAAGAAGTAACCCGTGTCGGCCGGTCGATTGCCCGATGATAGCTGTTAAGTAAGTGCCATTCGGCACGCTACCCTTTTGATCCGGGCAGAAAAAATATATCGGGCTTCAGCAGAAAATTTAACCACGCGAGGTTATAATTCATCGCTGCTTGGGTAAACGTTAGTTAAAGACCCCTATCACTCTTCCATGAAGGATTACACATGAAGCCTAGACCGGTGCTGCTCGCCATTTTCGACGGGTTTGGTCTGAATCCCAGCCGCGCGCATAACGCATGGGCGCTGGCGCGCACGCCGCATCTCGACCATTATTTTTCATCCTACCCGCATACGGTGCTGCAGGCGTCGGGCCGGGCGGTCGGTCTGCCAGACGGCCAGTTCGGCAACTCTGAGGTCGGCCATCTAACCCTGGGCTCGGGTCGTGTGCTGGAACAGGACCTGGTACGTATCGCGAACGCGATCTATGGCGGCAGTTTCGGGCAGTTGCCGGAATGGCAAGCCATGCTGCAGGGCTCACAGCGTATCCACCTGGTCGGCCTGGTTTCGGATGGCGGCGTGCACTCCCATATCGAGCATCTGCTCGGAATTCTTTCACTTCTGCGCAAAACGACGATCGAGCCGGTCATCCACATGATCACCGATGGCCGCGATACGCCGCCGAGGGCCGCGCTGACTTATCTCGAGCAGGTCGAGGATGCACTGGCGAGTCTCGGTCGGGGTTCTATCGCGACGGTCAGCGGCCGTTACAGCGCGATGGACCGCGCCAAGCACTGGGACCGAACCGAGCGCGCCTGGAAAGCGATGGTACTCGGCCAGGGATTCACTGCGGAGAACGCGCTGGAGGCCATCGAAAGCGCCTATGCACGCGGTGAAGGCGATGAATTCATTCAGCCTACCGTAATCGTTGGCCATGGCGGCATCGCCCATGACGAACCGGTGCTGTTCTTCAATTTCCGCAGCGACCGGGTGCGCCAATTGACAGCTGCCTTCGGACTGAAAGACTTTGATGTGTTCGATCGCGACGGCATCCACATGCATAACATCGTTTGCATGACCGAATACGATGCGACCTTCACGTTTCCAGTCCTGTTTCCGCCAACAGCGCCGGAACAGGTACTCGCCGAGGTCATCAGCAACGCCGGTCTCGCCCAGTTGCATTGCAGCGAGACCGAAAAATTTGCGCACGTGACTTATTTTTTCAATGGCGGCCGCGAACCACCATTTCCACTGGAAGATCGTATCATCGTGCCTTCCCCGCAAGTGGCCACCTACGATATGTTGCCGGAAATGAGCGCACCCAAAATCGCGAATGAGTTGATCAAGGCCATCAAGAGCGAGCAGTACAAATTTGTCGTGACCAACTTCGCCAATGCCGATATGGTCGGCCACACGGCCCGTCGTCAGGCCATAGTCCGCGCGGTCGAGACACTCGATCAGGAGAGTCAACGAGTGTTCCGGGTGGCTCTGGAAAATGACTGGCGCGTGTTGCTGACGGCCGACCATGGCAACTGTGACGAGATGGTTAATCCAAATACCGGCGAGCCTCATACCCAACACACCGAGTATCCGGTCCCATTTTTGATCATGGGGCAGGGACCGGTACGGCTCAGTACCGGCCGCGGTCTGGCGGATATTGCACCGACCGTACTGGAGCTGCTCGGCCTACCGCAACCGCGGTTGATGACTGGCCGCAGCCTGATTTTGAAAAAGGGCCTGTTATGACAGGGAGATAACGATGAACGAGAGACAAAACCCAGTATCTGTACTTGCGCTAAATCCAGCTGTCGATATCAGCTATGTAATCTCGCAACTACTGGAGTACCAGAAAGTGCGCGCCGAGAAAACCTTGTACCACCCCGGTGGTAATGGCATCAATATCGCACGCGGTCTGACAGAGCTCGAGGTGGCTGTGCATTGCTGCAGCATCATCGCCGGTGAGAGCGGCGACCTGTTCTTGAAATTGCTGGGTGATACCCTCGCCGATCGGCACAAGTGGTACCGGGTAACGGGTGAAACTCGGCTTAACACCACGGTGCTGACCCACAATCCCCCTGGGCAGTATGAAATCACCAGCGTCGGCCCTGAAATCCCGCACGAGGTGTTGGAAAAGATCTGCGATGGTTTTCTCGAAATCGCAGGCGACGGTATCGCGGTGCTCAGCGGACAATTGCCGCCGGGCGTCCCGGACAACACCTACAAGACGCTTATCGAACGCATCAATCAGCAGGGCGGCAGAGCCGTGCTGGACTCGCACAGCGAAGTACTTAAACTGGGTCTGGAGGCCAAACCCTGGCTGGTCAGATTCAACCGTCATATATTGGAGATGTCGATGTTACGCCGCATGGACACGATCGAAGACGTCGCCCACGCGGCACAACAGATCCAGCAAGGCGGCATCGAATACGTCTGCGTCTCTCTGGGCGATCAGGGGGCCGTACTGGCCGACAGCAACAACATCTACCATTGCGAGGCACCCAAAGTCCACAAACAGTCGACCGTGGGTTGCGGCGATTCCCTGGTGACCGGCATGGTGGCCGCTGCCCGCAAGGGCGAGTCAGCCGCTGCGATGCTGCGCTTCGGCGTCGTCTGTGCCAGCGCCACCGCATCCCACCCCGGTACCGAACTATTCAACCGAGACGAGCTGGAATCCGGAACGATGGACGTAGAAGTGACGAAGGTTGAGGTCGAAGTTGACGCGGAACGAGAGACGTAGGTACCGTTTTTGGAAGAAACGCAGGGATCGCAACCCAAGACGATTTTCATTCGACCAGCCAGAAAGACCCGTAAAATGGCGGGGGCAGGCTGAATCAGGGCATCTCAACGGGTCCAGCCTGACCAAATTGGCGAGTTCGTAGCGCTTCGTACAAAAGGAGGCAGCCGCATGGGCTGCCTCCTGTGACATCTCCGACTAGAAGTTAGGTCAAAACCCTATTTGTCCTAGTCATCGTCGTCATCATGATAATGGTCATCACCGTCATCGTCGTCACCATGGTCATGGTCATCATTGTCACGGAGACGCTCACGGTCCTTGTCTTTCACCATGGGAGGAACGGGGGCCGCACCATCGAGGAACGATTCCAGTGGCGGGGCCGGATTGCCGACCCACGCCGGGGTTTCGTTGCCGTAGTCGCCTTCCTCAATCCCCGCAGCGTCCACCGAAACCGTGGTCATACGAACCGTAAATGTGGGGTTCTCAACGGCATTGTAGGTGCGACCCAGATAGACGAAGTAGTCGATATTGAGACCGCCCAGATCGTCATTCACGCCGAGCTCGTACAACGGGCCCGGCGGGAAACCGGTATCCGGGTAGAGAGCAAAGTCAGGCTCCTCCTGTAATGGATTCAGCGCCCATTCTTGCAGATCGGCAATAGCGACGGGCTTGTAAGCCTCGTTCGGCTCGATCACACCATCGAACACCTCACCGTCGATGCCCCAGCGATACTGCAAGCCATCCCACCACGCGATCAGGCTGCCTTCGGTCGCAGGGTCGCCGTCATCGTCACGATAGATGCCCAGCGGCAAGATGCCGAAGTCACCGAATTCAGGATGGTAGTTTATCGTGTCTGAGAGCACGCCCTGGAACGCCAGATAACCGAACGGGTTCGGCTGCGGAACGTCATCGACTGTTGTGAGCATGTACTCTACAGCCTGAGTGGCGATGATATCGAAGTAGTTGGGTGTAGTAGCACCAATATAACCGGGCAGCGCTGTCGCACCATCGACGCGGCTGTCCCAGTAGACATCAGCGTCGCTGGCTTCATAGCCGCTGTCGAGCAGGCCCAGCGTCTGGATAGCAGGCGGGTAGATACCGGCGGGGCGTTTGTCCCAGAAGCCACCGAGAGGCCTTCGCTTGTCACCGACAAAGGAAAACATCGCCGGCGAGAACGTACTGTATTCTTCCTCAAGCCAGATCTCCTGCGGGAGTTCCTGGAGGGTTGAGTCTGTAGTGCCGCTACAGGGGTTTTCCCCCGAACCTGGCGGGCGGTTAGGACGAAATACATCGAGGAAATGGTCCGGCATGCAGGGGCGCAGCTCGAAACCCAGCGCCTTGTCCACTTCGAGCCCGGTGCCGTCGGCATCAGGGATAGCCTCGAAGTCACCGCCAACACCCTGTCCGAGCGCGAGGCTGAAGCCGGCGATACGCACACCGTCTCGCATCTCGTTTGCCGAATCCATCGCGGTGGTGTTGTTCCATTTCTGCAAAGCGCGGTAGATACGGCCGGATTCCTCAACGCCGTTAAACGTCGGCAGGGCGTCGTAGTTGGTGTAGGTCAAGTCGGCCTGCTCGACGTTATACACCAGGTCGATGGGCTCGTTCGCTTTCAGCACGTTCATCTTGAAGCGCTTGGCAGTCCCCTGCGGGTTGCTGCAGGTCTTCGGGATCGTAGTATCAGGAACATCGGGATCCGGGATCTCGTCGCCGGCGGCCATGATGCAGTTGCGCGATTTGAAGCCGTCGACATCGGACTTGGACATGATGCCCGGGAACGAGCCGCTGCCGTTGTCCAGCTCCCAGTGGATCAAGGCGACAGCCGCATCCGGGATTTCATCCGGAGGCGTGTCCGTTACCGTTGGATCCCACCAGGCATTGGCGGAAACCGCATCCGGGAAGACATAGATCACATCGTAATCACCGCCTTTCTCATCGGGGTCTGAACGATCGGGGTGGAAACCAGCGCGCAAGTTGACCGGATTCAGCGCGTAGGTATTGAGGTTATTGACCAACCAGTCTTCCATCGTATTGAAAGCTGGGTTGGTAGATTTCAGCGGATAGTCCTGCTTGACCCGCTTCGCATCCGGTTCAGTAACTTCTGCATGGGTTGATAAGGTGGCAAATACAATCGCGCCTGTTATGGCAGCCGTCAGCGGCTTGATGTAGGTACGTAGGATTTTCACGATTATTATCTCTCCAGTTGAGTAGTGGCTATTCGGTCTAGGAAATTTCTTGTTGTGTAACGAGCGACCACATCTAGATTGTTTAAAAATTTTTAGAAAAGCGCCTCCATGGGTGAGTTTGCTTTGGGTATGCGTAACGACACATGACTGGGTCTCATCGTTCATCTCCACATTCTTAAAGTTGTTGTTTTCCTGCGTGCTGACGTCATTCATAAAGAATCGTTGTAGCTGAATGACCGCGAACACGAAATGATGAAACTGGATCTGGAATCGATGCAGCCCTGACCCACAATTCTCACTGGATTGACGGGCCCTGACTTGATTCTTGGATCCATAAAGCACTTACTAAGTCGGGAATACTCACTGGCATTCCGCTTCTTTGCAAAATCCTTTTTGAATCCAACTCTCTGCGTGATCTTCTCGCCCCATGGTGAGAAATGTGGGCTGGGGACTTGTGTCACACGCGGCACGGTCGCTTGAGAGCAACACTGCGAAGCGACGTGTTTTTCTTGAATCAAAGATTGGCGTTTCCGGAAGTGAAGCTCCTAGACGCTCGCGCTCGATCTTCGCCAGACTGACGAGGCAAAAATCGCCAAGGCGTAAGCCTGTTTAGCTGGCAAAACGAACACAAGTGAACGGCAATCCAACTTTCCGATGTGTTTTGATTACTTCGTTCGTCTCCGTGAAACCACGAGCAGTATAAAAGCCACTCGGCAAAAAAAGCAACAAATATTTACACAAGAGACGCCGAAATAGTGTAAGAGTTTTTCGGCCAAGGCAAGGTCTCGTTCTGTGTGCATCGCCTTCAACGCTGATCACCGAAGGCCATAATCGAAATCCTCCACGAAGATTCATAGCCGATCAACCAGGAGTTAAGAGTGACACGCTTGCAAACAAAGAGGGCACGCCGCAGAAGCGGACGCGCCCTCTCTTAGCTTTCCCTGCAGAGCACAGCCATGACAAGCCTGGCTCTACGACGTTTGGCAGAACTCAGTCGTCGTGCTTGTTCTTGCCCTTGCCATCATCGTCATGCTTATCGCTCTCCATGTAGCCATCGCTCATGGCCATCATGAAGGCGACCAGGGCTTCCTCCTCTTCTTCGGTCAGACCGAGGTTACCGAGCTCGTCTGTATTGACGTTCTGGGCCACCTCCGCTTTCGGCCAGCAGTCATGCTTGAGCGCGGCTTTTTCCGTCCACTTTTTGACTTTGACAGGCAGGTTTTCACAGACTGGTTTGACGTCGCGCGTGTTGTAGAAATGGACCACGCTCTTCAGGCTCTTGAAGAAACCGTTGTGCATGTAGGCCTTGGTGATGCACTTACCGCCCTTACCTTTGCCTTTTCCGTGGCCTTTGTCATGCCCTTGATCGCTATCCTCGCTGTAGTCAAGCGCTTCACAAGAGCCAAGGCCGACGTTGCGCAGGGTCGGAACTTTGTGCTTGCCCTTGTTCGAAGCAGCATAGCTGTAGTAACCAGAAACCGTCTCGAGAAAAGCACCAAGGCCGGGATCTCGCCAAGTGGGATCGGCGATCGATGCTGGATTTTCTGGGTTTCTGGGTACACCCAGATTGTCAAACGTGAAGTCGGTGAACAGCGGTGGTGCTGCACCGGGTCCAGGAGTGCCAACGTGACAGGCCGAGCACAGACCCTTTCCGCGGAAGATATCCCGGCCGAGTTTTTCCTGCTCGGTGAACTCGTAGAAGCCGGCCCGGTGGGCATCGATCTTCGACGTGAAAGCGTTGCTTTCCGAGGAGGCTTCGAACGCAGCGATCGACAAGGCGATGCGGTCGTAGGCAGCGTCGACCTTTTTGCGATCCATATCTGACAGCGGAACTTTGCCATCTATCGGTGTCCGGCATGCCTCATTTATTTCATGCTTCGAAGGCCAGGCAATCGCACAGGCGTTCGGGCTCCAGACCTGATCGAACAGCTTACCGTATTTGCCTTCACAGACACGGTAGACCACACAGGCCATGTCGGGCAATGCCTGCTCGACCGGGTTCAGGAACGGGCCCTGCGCCTGGTCGGCCGCCGGGTTGCCAAGCTCCCAGCCGGTGGCGCGGCCATCCCAGAAGTTACCGCCGACGAATAGCGGGTCATGCGCAAGATCCATATCGTCATCACCGAGCAATCGGTTGCCGAAATCCGCGTAGAACAATGGCGCCAGGGTCGCATAGGCCGAGCTCGGCGGCTTGCGGTTGCCGAACTCGCCTATTATCGAGCCCTCGTAGACAGCACCGTGGGCATTGATTTTAGAATCATCCCCGGCCCAGCCCACTTCGGGGACATGACAGGTTGCACAGGACTGGTTGCGATTGATCGACAAGTGCTCATCGAAAAAGATTTTCTTGCCCAGCTTCTCGATCGGTTGAAGCGAACTATCCGAAGCGAAGACAGTTGCTGTAGATGCACATATGAATAACGC
>JARFQK010000125.1 GCA_029287815.1 Gammaproteobacteria bacterium | reverse complement strand
TGCGCGGCCGACACCGGATACCCTGCCGCATCCGATGTCGTCGCTCATTACCGGTATTACCCCGCAGCAGGCGCTGGAACAAGGCCTTCCGGAGGCCGAGTTTATTGCCCGTATTCTGATGAAGTTGTCACAGCCCGGCACCTGCGGGGTGGGTTACAACTCACTGCGCTTCGATGATGAGGTGACGCGCAACACCCTCTACCGCAACTTGCACGATCCCTACGGTCGCGAGTGGCAGCACGGCAATTCGCGCTGGGATATCATCGATATGGTGCGCGCCTGCCATGATCTGCGCCCCGAGGACATTGTCTGGCCTCGCCGCACGGATACCGATCGGCCCAGCTTCAGGCTGGATGAACTCACCGTTGCGAATGGTATTGCCCACGAACAGGCACATGACGCCCTGTCCGACGTCTATGCCACCATTGCGATCGCGAAGCTGATCAAGGATAAGCAGCCCAAGCTCTATAATTTTCTCTACCGCCTGCGGAGTAAGAAGGAAGTCCTCAAATACATCGATCTGAAGGAGATGACGCCGTTCCTGCATACATCGGGGATGTACGGCAGCGATCACGGCAATACCCGTCTGGTGGTACCCATTGCCGCCCACCCGACCAACAGGAACAGCATCATTGTCTTCGACCTCGCGCAGGACCCGGCGTTGCTGCTCGATCTCGGGGCGAAAACGCTGCTGGATCGACTTTACACCGCAAACGAGGATCTTCCCGAGGGCATCGAGCGCCCGGCGCTCAAGCAGATTCTGATCAACAAGTGTCCGGTTATCGCCCCGACTTCTACCCTGACTGGCGATGCAGCGAAACGGCTCCGAATCGATCTCATCACCGGCATGCGCAACCGTCAGACCCTGCTCCACGCACGCAAAGCGCTCCAGCAGAAGATAGCCAAACTATTCCAGCAGCGCGAGTTCGAGCCGGTTACCGATCCGGACCTGATGATCTATGCCGGCGGGTTCTTCAATGACAGTGACAAGGCGCTGATGAACACGATTCACGATACCGATCCACAGAAACTTGGCACACAAAGCTGGAGCTTTGTTGACAAGCGTCTTCCGGAGATGCTGTTTCGTTATCGGGCGCGTAATTACCCTGAAACGCTTAGCGCCGACGAGCAGGCGCAATGGCTGGAACATTGCCACGCCCGTTTGGTCGACGGGGAATCGGGACATTTTACCTTCTCGGATTTTCATACCGAGATCGAGCAACTGCGCGCACAGATGACGGCGGATGATTCGAGAATCAAGCTACTGGACGAAGTGGCAGCCTTCGGTGCTGAGCTGGAATCCTTTGTTCGGGGTGCGGCTGAATAACCGAACTTTTTCCATTCTTCGGCGGTGAACTACTGGCATCTCTCAGTAAGGGGCCTCGAGTACCTCACCCCATGAAATCGAGCAACGGGCCGGCGCAAGCTGAATATTGGCGAAGTTAATGAATGAACGAAAGCAATCGGAATCGGGAAATGGGGAATGCAAAAGCCGTTTCCCATCAGACCGAATAGAGCGGGAGAAACGCACTATCGAAGCGATGGTCCGCATCTATTGTTCTGACCAGCATACTACCCGTGACGAGATATGCGAAAACTGTAATCGTCTCCTGACTTACGCTAGAAATCGTCTTGATACTTGCCCGTTTCAAGCCAACAAACCGACCTGTAATCACTGCAAAGTGCACTGTTACTCCAAGACCAGGCAGTATGAAATACGAAAGGTCATGCGTTATTCCGGCCCACGGATGCTGTTTCGCCATCCTTTGCTGAGTCTGTGGCATTTGATCGATAGCTTTCGCAAAGCGCCCTCTATGGAAAAAGGATCCGACAGAAGGAATTAGGTCAATTCAGGCTTGATCAGCCAAAGTACACAGAGTGATTCAGAAACAACTCCCGCCAAATCCCGCCGACGAAGTCTCAATAGCGACGGTGACGAACGAAGATCCATCAAAACGCGACTGAGCGTTACCGTTGTTGTCCGCATTTGTTCCCCGACACCAGGTTTACATGCATTTTAGTTTAGCAAAGGGTTGAGTGATCGGTGTATGCTGAATCAATGGACAAAAGCGCAAAATTCGACCTCTACGTTTCGACAACGTCACACGGTTTATGCTGGTGCTGCTTTCACGCGGCTTCGCATGGCGAGACGCTCTGGCGAATGTCACGCCAAAGACCTTCATCGGGTGGCATCGCGCAGGATTTCGCCTGTTCTGGCGATCAAAATCAAGGCCAGCGCGTACACGGATACCGGCCGAACTGCGCGCGCTTATCCGTGAAATGGCTTTAAGTAATGCGTCCTGGGGTGTGGAACGTATTGCCAAGGAGTTGCCCCTCAAACTTGGGACAGGGTACCGGGATTTGCCAGCCCTTAGTCTATAAGTTGTACCGATGCTGACGCCTCAGACTTCATCGAAAAGCAGCCCAATTCATCCAGCGTCCGATAACCGTTTTCAAGCCATATCTTGACACGTCGACGCTCCAGCAGATTCAGGCATCGGCCAGCCTGAGGCTCCCTGTTATTGGCGGCTGCCCAGAAGCTGCTATTGATTTCATCGATCTTATTCATTGTACCCGGATAAAGTTGATCCAATTCAATGATGTGGGCATCCACAGCCATGGCCTTTTCCTTGGCGTTGGAGTTTTCGAAAATGGAGAAACGGTTTCCCCGGCCTTTGTTCTTCACAACAACGTAGCTCACTGTGTCTCCAAAGCGACCCAGCAGCTGCTCAAGCAAGTCGACGGAATCCTTTCCATCATCCATGACATGCCAGAACAGCAGCGGCATATTCATCTCCTGACACAATTCCACCAGACCGTTGTCCGAGATCCATCTCTGCAGGGCTTTATTGCTCTGCGCACCAAGATCGACCAGTACGACCCGTTCCGATTCCAGCGCATGATGCACGATTTCGTCTGCGCTCTCATAATGATCGAGGTCGATAGATGATGAGAAGTCGTTGTAGAAACGTAACAGGGCGCCATGAGAACGATCACCGTCCAGAGCCGTGAATGGAATCGCACGATCGATACAATATTGAGCGATTAGACGCGCAAGCACAGACTTACCCACTCCTCCCTTTTCGCCACAAACCAGATGTATGCTGCTCATTTCCCTCTTTCCCGAATTAGTTACAGAGCATTTCCAGTGGCTGGCTCCGGCGGGTGCCTGACTTCTAAATCCCGCAGGAAAGCCGACATAGAAACGCCCCAAAGTGGAACGCCCGTGAATATTTTTCACTATTTCTGTGCATTGCAGACGTCGTCGTAGAGCGTCTGCACCGGAAGACAGTCAGGAGCTCCGGCATCATTCGCAATGAGTTGCCCCATTTCGCAATGCGCTCAATCAGCGCAGAGTTACTCTATATCAGATCACACCCTAAGACTAGCCGCTGAGGGAGTTGCGTCACCTCAATTTTCAACGTAAGGCGCGTAAATGAAACGCCGTGCACAATGCGACATATTTTGCGGCATGAAACCTGTTGCATAAAAATTATAGCGGTGCTGCTGATGAGAGGTTTTATGTAAAATGCTGTCTTTAACCGGTTAGGTATGGAACTTGGATACGGCTATGGCTCAACGTTCAATACGGGAATACGAAGGCAAGCGGATTTTTCATAACGACTGGAGGAGGCATTTCGGCCAGTTCCTCTATGCCTTCCAGGCGGCGAGCGTCGCCAGCGGTGACGAGTTGCGCGCCTTGGCCAGCGGAGACACCCATGACTGGCTAAATCAGGTTCCACTGGTGGTCAAACCGGATATGGTGTTCGGTAGGCGCGGGCTCAATGGCCTGGTGTTCCACAAGATCAATACCCCGGGCGACGTGACCCTCGATGATGCGGCGCGCTGGATCGACGAAAAACGCGCTGAGACGACCACACTGCTCAGTGGCCAGAGCGGCATCCTCAGCCGCTTCATCGTCGAGCCTTTCCTCGACCATGACAGCACCACCGAATACTACATCGCCGCTGTCATGGGTGACGCTACCGATACCCTCTCGATGAGCGTAAAAGGCGGCATAGACATCGAGGAAAACTGGGACCACGTCAGACAGGTCGAGATTCCACCGACCGTCACCGCCGATGAACTCACCGCTATGATCGCGGCAGCGGTGCCCGATGACGTTGCTGACCGAGACCGTTTTACCCTGTTCGCCACAGACTTCTACAGATTCTTCCGCGACCAGCATTTCACCTATCTGGAGATCAACCCCTTCTGTCTCGATGGTGATCAGGTGTACCTGCTCGACCTGGTTGCCAAGGTCGACGACACTGCTGGTTTCCTGATGGACAAGCGCTGGGGACCCCTCTATTTCCCGACTCCTTTCGGCATGAAAGCGCCGGGCCCGGAAGAAAAACAGATCAGGACGATGGATGAAAAAAGCGGCGCCTCCCTGAAACTCACCATCCTCAATCCACAGGGGCGGGTGTGGACGTTGGTCGCCGGCGGAGGCGCCTCGGTGGTGTACGCCGATACCATCGCTGACCTGATCGGCGTGGACGAACTGGCCAACTACGGCGAATATTCGGGTAACCCGACCACCCGGGAAACCCGTGTGTACACCGAAACACTGCTGGACCTGATGACGCGCAATCCCGATCCGCAGGCACGCGAAAAGCTGCTGATCATCGGTGGCGCCATCGCCAACTTCACAGATGTCGCCAAGACTTTCACCGGTATTATCCAGGCGTTGCGGCAATACCGCGACAAAATGAAGACAATTGGCGTGCGCCTCTATGTGCGCCGCGGTGGTCCGAACTATGAAGTGGGCCTACGCAATATGCAGAAGGCGGGCAACGAACTCGGTCTACCCATCGAGGTGTACGGGCCCGAGACCCACATGACCGATATTGTCAGACTGGCGCTGAGCGCCTGATGAGTGCCAGTGAGGATATTCACCCATGATCATAAATAAGCAGTCCGCCGAAGCCGGTACCATCGACGCCGCGTTCGCTGGCGGCGTCCTGTTCAGGCGGGACACTCAGGCCATCTTCTGGAACAATCACCAGACCGCCGTCCAGCGCATGCTCGACTACGACACTCTGATCGGACGTGATCTCCCGTCAGTGGCGGCCATAGTGTCAGCCACCGGCAGTAGCCGTTTCGGCAAGTTCTTTTTCGGCAGCAGCGAGATACTGATACCCATCTATAAAAGCAGCGCGGAGGCTGTCGCCGAACATACAGGCGCCGACGTACTGCTGAATTTCGCCTCATTCCGGCGCGCCTACCGAATTACTGATGAAGCACTCGGTATACCCGGCATCCGCACCATCATGATCACGGCAGAGGGTATCCCGGAAAGGCACGCGCGGGCGCTCAAGCTGCGTGCGGGCGAACTGGGCAAGCTGATTATCGGCCCAGCCACTGTAGGCGCCATCACGCCCGGTGCGTTCAAGATCGCCAACACCGGCGGCACCATCGAGAATATCATCGCCAGCAAATTGCACCGCGCCGGCTCATGCGGACTGGTGACCCGCTCGGGCGGGCTGTTCAACGAACTGGCGCATACTATCGCGCTGAACGCGGACGGCATCAGCGAAGGTGTCGCGATTGGCGGTGACCGCTTTGCAGCCTCGGGTTTTGTTGAACACTTGCTGCGTATGCAGGCAAATCCGGCTGTGAAATACCTGCTGATGCTGGGTGAAGTCGGCGGCTCCGAGGAATACCGCGTGATTGAAGCCGTACGGGACGGCCGTCTCAGCAAGCCGGTGATCGGCTGGTGTATCGGCACTATAGCCAGTCACTTTTCGACCGGTGTACAGTTCGGCCACGCCGGCGCCAGTGCCAATGACGACGCTGAAATGGCCAACACCAAGAACGAGGCAATGCGGGCCGCCGGCATTCACGTGCCGCGCAGTTTCAACGACCTGCCGGAGATTATCAACGGCGTGCACAGCGAGCTGCATGCCGAGGGGATTATCGGGGACATCACGGAACCGGTGGTTACGTCCCTGCCGGAAGACTGCCAGACGGCGCTCGATTCCGGGCGCGTGCGTAAGCGAACACATTTCACCTGCACGATCTCCGACGACCGTGGCGAGGAAGCCACATACGCCGGTTACCCGATCAGCGCAGTGGCAACACCCGACACCGGCTTCGGCATCTGCGATGTCATCACCTTGCTTTGGTTCAAGCGGCGCTACCCGAAATGGGCCACTGACTTTCTGGAGACAGTGATCAAGACAGTGGCCGACCACGGCCCGGCGGTCAGCGGCGCCCATAATGCCCGCGTGACGGCGCGCGCCGGTAAGGACATCATCAGCGCACTGGTGACCGGCCTGCTCACCATCGGCCCGCGCTTCGGCGGTGCCATCGACGGTGCCGCACGTTATTTCAAGCTTGGCGCCGACCAGAATATGGCTGCTGACGAATTCATCGACCACATGTCGGAACGGGGCGTGCTCATTCCTGGCATCGGCCACCGTATCAAGTCGAAAAAAAATCCGGATCTACGCGTCGAGGGCCTGAAGCATTATGCTGAGACACACTTTCCCGCCACCCCTCTGCTGGACTACGCGCTGCAGGTGGAGCGGCGCACGACCAGGAAGAAGGACAACCTGATCCTGAACGTCGACGGTGTGGTCGGTGTGCTGATGGTCGACATGTGGCACGGCCTGGGGTACGCCGAAGAGGAAATCGACCGTTTCATCGACTCCGGCACGCTCAACGCCTTTTTCGTGCTGGGTCGTTCGATCGGCTTCATTGGCCACATCCTGGATGAAAAACGCCTCGGCATGCCGATGTACCGCCATCCATTCAATGACATTCTTTATGATGTACCGTTGAAGAGGGACGAACCATAGCCGTCTCGAACGCAATGATGCAAGCCTGAACGAGGTCTGCCCGATCGGGGCGCGCCAGCCCAAAAGCCGCTACATGGGCGAGATCCTGCGCGTTCAGGAATTGCACAGCGGGTCTCCTGTTGGACATGAACGGTTATCGCGATAGGCTGGAGCCCTTGCGCAATCGGTGGCCTACCAACCTCGCCTTGTTGCAGGCGCTTGCTCTCTTCGCCGTTTCGTCGATTCAAAAGCTTGTCGAAATCGTTTAATCTGAAAACTGGCGCCGCAGGCCAGATTCGGTCGTGAAAGTACGACGCGAGTAGACTACATGGGCTTTGTATTGTGTAGGCGAGCAGGGAACAAGGGTTGAACAACTGAGCGCATTCATTCAAAACAGTATGTTACGCAGCGTTATCTTAACTAATTAAACAGCCTATCGATGGAATCCACGTTCGTGCAGGGAATACTATTTGATCTGGATGGCGTCATTTACCAAGCGGAGCGGGCGATTGCCGGTGCCACCGATGCGCTGGCGTGGGTGCAATCGAACAACATTCCCTATTTGTTTGTCACCAACACGACATCGAAACCCCGTGAGGCGATCTGCAGCAAACTGGCTGGCATGGGAATCAAAGCGGACCCCGAGCACATCCTTACCCCGCCGGCGGCTGCCGTCCATTGGCTAAAGTCCAAACTCGAGGGAGCGGTTGCGCTGTTTATCCCCGAAGCCACAAAGACTGAATTTGCCGGTTTTCCCCGTTGGGATGAGGCTTACAACCAGCGCGTAGGGGCAGTCGTTATCGGTGACTTGGGCGAGGGGTGGACCTTCGCGCGTCTCAATCAGGCCAGGTGAAGAAACCTGGATCGATCCCGATGGAGCCACTGCTCATGAGATTATCGATACGATCAAGCAAATAAAAACGTCGAACAGCACTTTACCGCAAAACTACACCGCAGCGGAAGACTGAATATCCGCCAGCAGTTTTTCCCAGCCGGCATGTTCCTCTTGCGGTGTGAACAGTTGGCGGCGCGCGGCGCAGGCGGTCACGAGCTCTGCGTAGTACCCGCCATCGGACTCGGCGCGTAGCAGCCGTTCGCGCAGGGCTCCTGCGTTCTGCACCGGGTAGTAGCCGGGATAGCCTGCACCCAACAGCCCCACGGAGCCCTCGATGTCTGACGCGATCACCGGCAGGCCGGCCATCACCGCCTCCGAAATCACGTTCGCCCCGCCTTCCATCACGGAAGGCAAGACCAGCAGATGCGAGCGTGAGTACACCCGCCGCAATTCGGCGTGTGAAATCTCACCATGCCAGCGGTAACGCGGATTGATGCGCATCTCCTTTTGTGCGGCCGCGGCCCAGTCTTCGCTATGGGCCC
>JARFQK010000108.1 GCA_029287815.1 Gammaproteobacteria bacterium | reverse complement strand
ACATTTCCAATTTTCCAAGAGCCCGCTGAATGCGCATCATCGAAATCCTCGCCGATTGCGGCCACGCCGATACGATACGAAGTATTGCCGAGCAGCAAGAAATCCTCGAGTGCTGGATCGGTGATGGCGAGGAAGAAACACGGTGCAGTATGCAGCTGGTCGTACAACCAGAGAAAACGCAAACTGTCATCGATGCGATTCAGTCGTCGCTGTCGGGTTCAGAGAACTGGCGCATCCTGATCAAACCAGTCGAGGCCATTATTCCCCGCTCGGCAGAGGTTGAGGAGAAAGAAAAGAAATATGCCGGCACCCGGGCCCGCGAAGAAATCTATGCCAGTGTAGAAGCCGGGGCACGCCTTGACTCCAACTACCTGCTACTGGTGGTGTTTTCCACCATCGTGGCTGCCATCGGCCTCATCGAAGACAACGTTGCGGTGGTGATTGGTGCCATGGTGATTGCACCGCTACTCGGGCCGAACATCGCGTTAGCTTTCGGCACGGCCCTGGGAGATCGGGTTTTAATCACGCGCGCCCTGAAAACGAACTTTGCAGGCATGTTGCTGGCGCTGTGCCTGGCTCTTTTAATCGGCTTGTTTTGGCCGGTCAACATCGAATCGCGCGAATTGATGGCACGTACCGATGTCGGATTGGATGGCATCGTGCTGGCGTTGGTGTCGGGCGCCGCCGCGATTTTGTCGCTGACCACCGGGCTATCCAGCGCGCTGGTAGGGGTCATGGTCGCTGTTGCCATCCTGCCGCCCACCGCGACCCTGGGCTTGATGATCGCCAGTGGCAATTTCCATCTGGCGATGGGTGCCGGTTTGTTGTTGGCTGTGAATGTCGTTTGTGTGAATTTGTCTGCCAAGCTGGTCCTGTTACTGAAAGGGGTCAAACCACGTACCTGGCTAGAGAAAACCAAGGCGCGCCAATCGATGTTGGCTTACATTAGTTTTTGGGTGATTATTCTCGCGATACTTGTCGCGGCCATGCATATTTATCACACCTACTTTATTCGCATTTAACCCGCATTTCTCAACAGGCGGCGCAGGATGCTGAAAAAGCGCTGGTCTCTTGAAAGAAAACCTGGGTGATCAGAATATAGTGCGTTTTTCAAACATGCGGGCTAAAGCCACTTCATTCGACGGAAGATAAAGGCCAGCAGGCTGGCAATGCCAGCCATCACCGCAATCAGGATGAAATAACCATACTCTGATTTCAGTTCCGGCATGTACTCAAAGTTCATACCATAAATGCCCACTAGAAGCGTGAGCGGCAAGAACACAACGGTGACCACGGTAAGAACCCGCATTACCTGATTTAGGTTGTGTGCATTCAGACTGATATAGCCTTCGATAAGGTCATTGATCACATTCTGATAAAGCTCTGCTAGACTGTTGAACCGCTCTGCCTGAGAGGCGATATCCTGGTACTCCTCGATCCACCCATCAAGGTTATGGCGAAGCGCGTAGCGGCTCAAATTTTCCGTCACCGACACATGGTAGTTCAGGATTCGGCGCATCTTTCGCAATGCCGTGTTGTAGCCGACGAGTTCCTGCATGTGCGCCTCGTTGAAATCCTCCAGCAAGGCGTCCTCGATGACATCAAGACGATTTTCCAGATTGAGCAGAATCTTGCCGTAACGCTCGATCATTCTGCGCGCGAGCAGCGCGACAATTTCGTAGGGCGAAGACATAGCTCGTTCGCCTCTCTCAACTTCCGACCACAAAGTATTCAAGTATGGTGACATTTTGTTATGGCGGGTGACGAGCAAAGCGGGTCCTGAAAATATTGCCATTTGCTGCGTATTGAAATCCAGAGTGTGCGATTCGCTATCGAGCGGTTTCGTCAATAGAAATAACAGATCCTGTTCCCCGGCAAAGGCCGGTGGATGGCGGTCACGCAGTGCGTCCTGCACCTCCGCTTCTGGCAGCGCAAGTTTATCAAGCAGCGTTTCATGGTCGCCTTCGGCGGCCGGGCCCTCGATGTCCAACCATAGTAGGCTCCCCGGCTGTTGCTTCCAGCGAGAAAACAATTCGGCGTTTCCCGACTCAACGTTGTTATCATAAATCAGCAGCCATCTTTGCATGATCGCCTCCTTCGGTTAGTTTGGTGGACTCGCGTTTTTGTGCGGGTTCGCGGTTTGGGTTCCAAAAGCACGCCGGGACTCATCTGAGCCGTATCGATGCGGCGCCGAATCATCAGATGCACATCGACATCGTCACGACTCTGCCGCACCAGCCTGATCAGATGCATGGCAATGTGGCAATATTGGCAATTTGGCAATGGGTCGGACCAACACAACTGACTGATATCCCTACGAACTACTCGAGGAATTACATGTTTTTTGCCCTTAGAGCATCCATTTTGCACCCAAAATGCACAGTCTAAGGCGCACCAAGACCGAACGGGCGTGCGTAAGCACAACCCCGCGCCTGTTCCCGCTGTCGATCAACGGGAAGCTGACTCAGGAGCGCCACTCTGATCGATTGCTTTCGCATCTTTGCCTTTCTCGACGCCCCCGCGCAGAGCCGCGATATCGGTTTCACCAAGGACACTCTTGACGTGCAAATCACGCTGCGGGAACGGAATCGTGATGCCGCGTTCGTGGAATTTGTCCCAGATACTCAGCAGCACTTCACTGATGACATTGGCGCGACCCTGTTGCGGATCGTCGATCCACAAGCGCAATTCGAGGTTGACCGAACTGTCACCAAAGCCGACAAGCTGCGCTCTTGGCTCGGGATCGCGCAACACTCGGGGATTCATTTGCGCTGCCTCGGTACACAACTGTATCGCCAAACGCACATCGGAATCGTAGGAAATACCAATGGGCGCCTTCAGCCTAACCAGATCGTTGCTGAAAGGCCAGTTTTCCACGCGCTGTGTAATCAGCTCTTCGTTGGGTATCAAATGCTCCGTACCATCACGGGTGATGACGGATGTATATCTCAGCCCATGACAGTTGATCCAGCCAAACGTGGTGCCGAGTGAAATCACATCGCCCGGCTTGATCGACTTGTCGACCAGCAGAATCACGCCGCTGACCAGGTTCGAAAAAATCTTTTGTAATCCGAAACCCAAACCGACACCCAGGGCGCCACTAAAGATCGCCAGCGCGGTCAGATCGATACCCACGGCGGACAGTGCGATCAGGATCGCGAGCAATACCAAGCTGATTCGCGTCAGCTTCGAGATCAGAACCCGCGTTGAGGCATTGGTGTCCTTCGAGCGCTCCAGGCGCTTCTCCAAAAGCGTCGATAGCGCCGTAGCGAGCCACAGCGCAAACCACAGTGAAAAACCGATCTTCAGCACCGTCAGCGGTGACAATCTGACTTGGCCCACATTGACTGACCAGCTATCGAGCAAGGTCATTGCCTCATCGAGCCAGCCAAAAATGTTCAGCGCTGCTACCGTCCAGGCTGATATCGCAATAATGCGGGCAACTGAGGCGTTTTCGACCAGGCTCGATGCGAGCCTGATAAGCACCCAGGCCGTCAACAGACTGACGGCCGTAACCAAAGCACCTGTTCGCAATTCCAGATAGGGCGCAATCTGAAGCGCGAGCCATTGCAGCGCCAGCCACGCTAACGGCACACTGATATCTTTCAGCGTGTTCCAGAGACGTCTGAAATGCGTCACCCGCTGGGTGTACTTCATCATGAGGTCGAGGAAACGGTTGATCAGCGGTGCGACCAGCCAGCGCGCTATGCCGAACACCACCACGATCGTGATGAACTGCGGCCAGAACGCAGGGTCCTTCAACACCGTCTGCACCCATGTGGCGACCTCTGTGGTCTCTTGGTAAATCGCATCTAGATTGAGCGCGTCAGACATCTCTTACCTATCAAATTACTCTACTACTATGGACATAAGCGGAACGCTGCGAAACGACTATTGTAGGTCACTTCATCGCCTGACTGCTGCCCCGGCTCAAGGCGCACGAAAACTCTTTCGGCAGCAAAGGTACCGGCAAGCCCATGAACGGCGCCAGAAACAGCGTCCAGATCTCACCCGAATTCGAGGCCATCTCGTACTTGATGACCTTGCGAATATCATCGAAGATCGTGCGGCCCGCACGCATCGCAAACACGATCGTGGTGCCGTCATCGTCGAGCTACACCATCACCAGAATCGCAATCGTGTCTTGCGGCTCGCCGACAAATCCGGAGATCAACGCTGCAACCAGCAATACGATGATCATGAAATCGCTGACTTGCTGCAGCAGGATACGCCAAAGCGCGCGACTTTCTCTCTCGGGAACCGTGTTCGGTCCGTAATTCGCCAGGCGCTGCTGCGCGTCAGCCGTGCTCAATCCCTTTGCGGTCGCTTCGAGTCGCTGCAAGGCCTGTTCAGCCTCGATACGCTACCAGCCGTCCGACCGCAACTTACGTCCCTGCGAACAGATAAATCAGTCCGGCCGTTGCGATTGCGACCAGCAAGGTCTGCATACCGCTACGCCACCAGGAGATACCGGCGATCTGACCCAGAAAAACACCCAGCAGAAAGATGAGCACAGAAGCGACAACAATCGCAGCCTGAAGAGGCGGTAACGGAAGAGGTAACCCGGCCGACGTCAACCACAGCGGCAAAAGAATGAGCAACGAAATAATCAATGGAGCCAGACCGTTGACCAGCGCGACCCATATCGGTACCCAGCGCGCTGCGTCGCCATAGGCCGTTGCGCCGAGATCAGCGATCATCGCATTCTCAAGCTTGGCCAGCGAGCGTTTTCGCTCCGCCAGCTCACTGACATAAGCGCTGCTGAGCCCGCTCATGCCCAATGCGATGGCCGCACTGAGGCAAGCATTGATGATAATCTTCATATCGCTGGTGGCGCTGATCATGAAGCCAATAATCATGCCCAACATGGTCAGTGCACCATCGAAGCCATTGACGACAAAGTAGCGGCGGACAATATCGTTGGTGTCAGATATTCTGAGCAGAAATTTCGCCTGTTGCAGTATGCTCACGGCCGCTTACTGCTCCTCGGTCTCATTTTGCACCTCAACCTGATCGATGCTGTGCAACGACCCACCCATAGCGGTGATTGCCGCCTCGACGCCTTCGAAATCAACAGCACTCGCCTCAATCTCGAGCTGGAGCGTCTGCGTGTCCGCGTCCATTTCGACCACCGTCAGGCGGACGCGGTAATCCGCACCAACTTCTGCAATGGCACGTGAAAACTCCAGTGCATCAGGCTGGTGCGGTTTCAGGACATCCAGCATGATTTTCTTGACGGTAATCATAATGCTCCTCGATTTATGTGATCGGGGACTTCAGCACAAAGCGAAAACTGCTTCTGCCCCAATTCTCTCATTACGACTTCATGAATAGGTCTTTGAACAAAAAAAGCATTTGCGAAGGTAGGGTGCGCCGTGCGCACCAATAGCTCTGAAAGTTGTCCCCGCTGCTGCTTCACGGTGCGCACGGCGCACCCTACGTCACTGCCGGATGATCGCAACAAACCTGAATATCCTGCTACGCGCTTCTTGCTCTTCGCGTGTACCAATTGTCACTCGGGTTCGGCAATGATGCTATCAATGCCTTTGTCCGTGACGGTTTCAACGACAAAGCGGTATCCGGCAATCTCAACAGACTCACCAGGCTGGGGCAAATGACGTAACTCGCTCATCAGCACGCCACCCATGGTATGCATGCTGGTGTCGGTCAGCGTGATGCCGGTCGCATTGGCCACATCGGAAATCAGCACCCGGCCTTCGATGCGGTACCGGTCCTTGCCAAGCTTTTCTATTTTGCCCTTGCGCCGTGGTACGTAGGCCTCGAAGCTGTAGCCGATGTTGATGACTTCACCGATGACCCGCTCGAGCACATCCTCCAGGGTAATGATGCCTCTCGCGGAACCGAATTCGTCGACGACGATCGCCATGTGATCATCGCGCTGCTGCAATCTATCCAGTATTTCATCAACCGGCTGGTTCTCGACGACATACCATACCGGCATGATGAGTTCTTCCAGCGTCTTGGTTTTCAGTTGCGGGTCCATCAGCTCCCAGATGCCCAGCACGACTACACCGAGTATATCGCCTGGTTCATCTTCATACACCGGCAAGCGAAAATAGCCGTGTTTGTGCGCGACCGAGATCGCCTCGGCCGTGCTCTGTCGATGACTCAGCATCGTGACCTCGGCAATCGGAATCATCACTTCGGCAACCGTAGTCTCGGCGAAGCGCACCGCCCGGATCAGTCGATCGCGGTCGAACACATCAACGTTCGCCATCTGCTCGGCATCTTCCAGGATCATACGCACTTGCTCACGGGTAATGAACAGACTGCTGTGTGACGCCTTGACACCGACCAGGCGCGCAGCCAAGCGCGCGAACCGCGAGAAGATGAACACGACCGGGTAGAACAATACAGAAAACAAGCGCAGCGGAAAGATAACGATCGGCGCCAGCACGTTCGCCTTCTGCTGATACACGCTCTTTGGCACGACTTCGCCGAACACGAGAAACAATGGCGTAAACAGCAGGAAGGCCAGCACGTCACCGTAGTCGCCGAACCAACGTATCATCAGCAAGGTGCCGAGCGTCGACAGCGTCACGATCGAAATGTTGGTGCCTACCAGCGTGGTACCCAGAATCACCTCGGGGCGCTGGAACATTTTCATGAACAGCCGCGCTCCACGGTGTCCGTTGCTGGCCAAGTGTTTCATCTTGAACTTGTCCGCGTTGACCAGCGCGATCTCCGAACCCGAGAAGAAGCCCTGCAATAGCATCAGCGGCACCATCACCACAAGAATCAGCAGACTGTCCATTATTCCTCCGGCGCCTCGTTGTTGGATTGAGCATCTGAAT
>JARFQK010000098.1 GCA_029287815.1 Gammaproteobacteria bacterium | reverse complement strand
CGACCACAGTACCTGTTAACATCGTAGCAAAGGTACCGCCTACGATGGAAAGCAAGCCGAGTTCAGCAACCTCCGCGCGCCGTTCAGGTGCCATGGTACCGATTCCGCCTATCATAATGCCCAGACTACCAAAATTAGCGAAACCACACATGGCATAGATCATGATGATTTCGCTCCGTTCGGACAGCGCGCCCTCAGGCGCAGAGATTAGCGTTAAGTACGCGAGAAACTCATTCAGCACCGTCTTCGTCCCCATCAACGAACCGGCAAAAAGTGCTTCCTCTGCAGGAATACCCATCAGCCACACCAGCGGTGCAAACACATAACCAAGCAGCCTCTGCAGCGTCAGCGGAGAGCCCGCAACATCAGGCAACAGCGCCAGCAACATATTTAGCAGTGCGACTAGCGCGACAAACACGATCAGCATGGCCAGAATATTGATGAGCAGTCTCACGCCGTCGAGGGCACCGCGCGTTATCGCATCGAACGCACCTTGATCCTCGCTCCGGATTTCAGTCAACTGCTCCGCACTATCGTCATGGAAAGGAATCATGATCGCAGCAATCATTAATGCAGCCGGAATACTCATCACCGAAGCGGCAAGAATATGTGTCAACGCATCGGCTCTGACCGGCGTCAGTACGCTCGCGTAGAGCACCATCATGGTTCCGGCAATCGTCGCCATGCCGGAAGTCATCAACGCAAACAGCTCGCCTCGACTCAAGCGCATAATGTACGGACGCACCAGCAATGGCGCCTCAACCATGCCAACAAAGATATTCGCAGCGGCACCCAGACCGAGTGGCCCACTGATGCCCATACTCTTATTCAGCAGGGTCGAAAAAATACCGATGATCCACGGTAGAATTCGCCAGTAGAAAAACAACGCCGACAATGCACTGACCACGATGACCAATGGCAAGGCTTTGAATGCAAGAATGAAGACACTATCCGGCCTGGTCGCCTCAAAAGGCAATTCTCCTCCGCCCAGATAACCGAATACGAAAGACGTGCCGGCCGTTGTCGCCTGATCCAGCAGCATGACAAGCTGATTCAAGGCCGCCAGAGCCTGGTTTGCAAGCGGCACTTTTAGAAACAAAACGACAAACAGCAACTGCAGCCCTAATCCGCCGAGCACGATTCGCTTGTCAAAAGCTTTGCGCCCACCAATCAACCACGCAGCGGTAATGAATACCACAACCCCGACCAGAGCCTGAATTACTGCCATCTATCGATCTTCCCAGAACTAGGGTCAGAGAGCAATTGTTTCTAATATTAGAAACAATTGCTCTCTGACCCTGAAACTAACAGAAATCTCGTGAATGGGTCGTGAGGGTTCCGAGCCATTGGCTGAGATCTTCCAATCTGGATGCGATCACATGCAACACACCGTCCTCATGTTGAACCTTACCCTGCACGGCAAGCAGGCGCGCTTTGACCAGCTCCCTGGCCTGGCTCTCGGCCAACTGAGGCCACACCACGACGTTGGTTTGGCCGGTCTCATCTTCGAGTGTCACAAAGACGACGTTACCGGCTGAGCCGGGGCGTTGACGACAGATGACCAGTCCCGCCGTCGTTACTTTGCTACCATTATTCAGCTCCCACAGCTCCTCTGCCTTGCGTATCCGACGCCTGCATAAACGATCCCTTAACAAGGCCAATGGATGACGACCCAGCGTCAAGCCTGTGGTTGCATAATCGGCAACGATATTCTGTCCTTCACTGGGCTTGGGTAACATCACATCGCCTTCGGTGAACCTTGGCGTCTCGAAAACAGGGATGCTGTTTTCGATACCGGCGACTTGCCAGTAGGCACGGTGACGATCGCCGCTGAGTGATTTGAGTGCATTGGCGGCAGCCAAACATTCCATGTCTTTTCTGTTCAGTTGTGCACGTGTTGCGAGGTCCTGTACGCTGGTGAAAGATCGCTGTTCACGGGCTCGAATGATATTGCCGATGCCGGTCGAGGAAAGACCTTTGATCAAGCGAAGCCCGAGACGAAGCGATGGCTTCGTGTTTGCCATGTCTGACAAGCTCTGATTATCCGCAAATTCCAGTGTTGAATCATACTCACTGACTTTGACATCCACCGGCAGCACCTGCACACCGTGTCTGCGTGCATCGGCGACAAGTTGCGCCGGCGCGTAAAAACCCATCGGCTGGCTGTTGAGTACGGCACAGGTGAAAGCGGCCTGGTGATAGCACTTCAGCCATGACGAGGCATAAGCCAGCAAAGCAAAACTGGCGGAGTGGGATTCGGGGAAGCCGTATTCGCCAAAGCCCTTGATCTGGTTGAAAATCTGTTGTGCGAATTGCTCGGAATAACCACGCGCTTTCATCCCTTGCAGCAATCTCCCCTCAAACTGCTCCAGACCACCCCGGCGTTTCCAGGCTGCCATACTACGGCGTAGCTGGTCGGCCTCCCCGGCGCTGAAACCTGCCGCGACCATGGCCAACTGCATCACCTGTTCCTGAAAAATGGGCACGCCCAGGGTGCGGCTCAATACAGCTCTGACAGCCTCGCTGGGATAAGCAACCGTCTCTTCACCACTGCGGCGACGCAGATAAGGATGCACCATGTTGCCCTGTATCGGCCCGGGACGAATAATCGCGATTTCGATCACCAGATCGTAATAGTTACGCGGTTTCAGGCGCGGCAGCATCGACATTTGTGCCCGCGATTCGATTTGAAACACACCGACAGTGTCGGCCTGCTGGATCATCCGGTATACCGCAGGATCTTCCGGCGGGATGTCAGCCAGCGTGATGCTTTGTCTGGTATAAGCACTCACATAGCCAAGTGTCTTGCGAATAGCGCTCAACATGCCCAGCGCCAGAATGTCGATCTTGAGCAGTCCCAGTGCTTCCAGATCGTCCTTCTCCCACTGAATCACCGTGCGCTCCGCCATCGAAGCATTCTCGATCGGCACCAGGTGCGAAAGTTTGCCCTGGCTAATCACAAAGCCACCGACGTGTTGGGATAAATGGCGTGGAAAACCAAGAATTTGTCGGACCAGTATCACTAAGCGCTTGATCAACGGATTGTGTAATGAGAAGCCGTTTTCCTGCAGCTGTTGCTGAATGACGTCTACGCGGTGCCACCAAAAAATAGACTTGGCGAGACGATCCACCTGATCCAGGCTCATTCCGATGGCCTTGCCGACATCGCGCACGGCGCTGCGAGCGCGGTAGGTAATGACCGTTGCAGCCAACGCGGCTCGTTCACGACCATACTTCCGGTAGATGTACTGGATCACTTCTTCGCGGCGTTCGTGCTCGAAGTCGACATCGATATCCGGCGGTTCGTTGCGCTCCCTGGAAATAAAACGCTCAAACAACAATTGCATACGATCCGGGTCCACTTCGGTGATGCCCAGGCAATAACAGATCGCCGAGTTAGCCGCCGAACCGCGGCCCTGACATAAGATACCTGCGCCCCTGGCATATTGCACAATATCGTGCACGGTCAAAAAGTAGGGTGCGTAAACCATTTCATCGACCAATGCCAGCTCATGCTCGACCGCCTTCTTCACTTTATCCGGTGTTCCTTCAGGCCAACGTCGTTGCATGCCGCGTTCGGTGAGTGCTCGCAACCAGGTTTGCGGCGTGTAGCCGTTCGGCACGAGTTCTTTGGGATATTCGTAACGCAATTCATCCAACGAGAACCGACAACGTTCGGCAATACGCACAGTTTCTTCCAGCAGCAACCGCGGGTAGATCTTCTGCAAACGCTGCCGGGAGCGTAGACAGCGTTCGCCATTGGGAAACAGTTCATAACCCAGTTGCGCCAACGGTTTTCCGAGACGTATAGCTGTCAAGGTATCTTGCAAAGCACGACGGTTGCGCCGGTGCATATGCACATCGCCACAGGCAACTAAAGGCACATGGTGTGTTTCGCCCAATGTAAGCAGGGTCTGCAACCGCTGGTGATCATCACCGCTTAGCAACAACTCGACGGCGATCCAGCAGTGCTGCGGGAAACGTTTGACTAGCCATTGCAAGGGTTCATCATCGATAGCTTGCTTGCACTCGGCGTCTTTGAATTCGGGCAACCATAAAGCAAGACAACCCTCAGGATGATGTTGCTCGACTATCTTCCGTGTCAGGTAGTAGCCTCCTTTTTTAGCCTGGCGACGCGCAACGGTGATCAAGCGGGATAAATAGCCATAGCTGGCACGGTCGGTGGCGAACAATACGAAACGCACACCGTCCTGTAACGCAAACTCACTACCGATAATCAACTGGATGTTATGTTCTTTTGCAGCGATATGAGCGCGGACCACGCCAGACAGTGAGCACTCGTCGGTAATAGCCAAAGCACGATAGCCCAGACGGGCGGCACGCTCGATCAGTTCTTCGGGGAATGACGCGCCGCGTAAAAAGCTGTAGTTCGATATACAGTGGAGTTCTGCATACAACGGCAGTCTGGCTCTGTCGCTCTTAGCGTCATGCGAACAGCCCATGCAGATACCACCGGCAATGTTCGTTGAGTTCCTGGTAAAGCCATAACTGTCTACCTTTGTTGTCCTTTGCGATATAGTAGTCACGACGAACATCGTGACCTGACCACCAGCCGGCCTCGATCCGTTCCGGGCCTTTGACTAGAGTAACGGGGCCCTGTAACCAGGGTTGATGGTTCTTGCGTGATAATAAGCACGGCTCAGGTAACAACCACAATGGGCATTGCTGCTTTATAACCTCGCTTCGTGTTGCCAACGCTTCACTGATACGATAGGCATATTCGGGTCGATGATCGGCGACACTGTGCAGCGTTTTGATCGCTTCGCCTCCGATGCGGGCCTGCAGCTGTTCGAGCAAGATTTCAATATCACCCTCCTGATGATCCAGCGCTAGATCGAGCGCCGGCTCCAGAAAAAGTGAAAAGTTTTGTGGCGCGAACAGCACGAAGTCTTTGGCTGTCAGCCTGACACTTCTGACCGGTGCTTCCAGTGATAGACGATTCAAGTGCTCTTCCAGCAAACGGGTCAGGTGCTGATGGTCACGGGTCGCCTGGCGCACACCGATAACGATATCGGTTGCAGCATGTTTGTCGTCATAAAGCTGAATCAGGCATTGATTAACACAGATATCACGTTGTCGCAGAAATAGCGTCAGCTGCTGCAATAATTGTCCAGAGACATTCACTAATAAATCGGTGCTGTGTACTTCCATCGGAAATTCGTAAAACGCTTCGAATTCCTCAGGGGACACAAAGAAGTCCAGCGGATCAGGTATCAAACCCAACGCGCGATCAAGATAGTTAACGAGGTCTGGGCCAAATCGACGAGCCAGCCCATCCTTCGGCAAACGCCACACATCTCTGAGCAGTCGAACACCGGTGTTACGCAATTGCTGTTTTTTCTTAAGCCCGATGGGTAAATTGTTAATCGACAAGCGACCGAGCACCGATCGTAACTGTTGTTTGCTCTGCACTACGTCGCTTTGACCACTAAAAGCCAGCAACAGACTGGCCATGGGTGTCGGTGTCACAGCACTTTGAAAACTGTAGCGCCACTGTTCGGTGAGCTGCTGCCAAATCTGCTCCTGGATCGATGATAAACCACCAAATAGTTTTAAACTACCGCGCACCTCCAGTAACAGTGCCTGTGGTAATTGTACATTCACTTTAGAAGTAAACTGCTCTGCCCAGCTTGCCAGTTGATGTAATCGATCAAGCTGCGCTTGCTGATTGACCGGGTATACTTTCAAATTGGGACATAGGGCATAAGCGGCATTCACCGCCATATTGGCACTGACACCCCGCGCCTCTGCTAACTGTGATGCCGTATGTACGGCAGAGCGGCCTCTATATCCCTTTACCGCAACCGCTGGAATATCGCATGGTTGATCATCATGGACCTCCAACGCCAGTTTAGGAAAGACCAGCGCAAGCCAAAGCGGCTGTGGGATTTCCGCTTTGGCCTGGCTGGCAGGTTGAGGCACCTCAGGGGGGAGTGGAAACGGTAGAGACAATGAGGCTGGGGACTTTGCCATGACCACGTTCCAGCATCATTAATGCAAATCAAAATTGACATCCGCACTACGGCACTGATGGGTACCACGCGCTTTTAAAACTTTAACCTGGACACCGGTCTGCAACGGGTGTAACTGTAAGCGTAAAGTGGCTGGTGAATGTTCATCATTACGCTGACGAAACAGTATACCAAGACTGCATCCTGATACTGCTGCCAGCTGTAAGCGGCGAATGACACCAATAGTCAGACCATTCAGCCAGGCAAGCACCAACGCGCAAGCCTGAGTTTGCAAAGCCTTTTCAGCACTCCACAAAGCATCATTACAGGCATTATCAGGCTGAACAACAACGATATATTCCATGTTGACACCGGCGCGCTCTAACGCAGGTGCATAAGGCATATAAGGCGGTGATACCCAAAGGACCCAGCGCCTCTGCTGAGTAATGATTCGCATCAAGGGTAATAACAGCTGTAACTCACCTACGCCCCATTCGGATGTCACCATTTCGATTACGGCATTGGTCGGCCAACCACCACCGGGCAACAGGGTATCCAGCTCAGCAAAACCCGTTGGCATGCCAGTCATTTCATAGCGTCCGGCATCTTTTGCCCGCCATACCTGAGGATTGTTCTCAAGCAATGTCTGTAGTTGGTTCTTCATGCTTAACTTATCAATCGGCCTGCTTAACAGTTACCTGGTTATCCGCAGTTTTATAAAACGCTTTTAATATTGTTTTGATTTTCATTTGCTCGAGATCGTGGCCGGGCTTGTCTTCCGGGAACAAGGTCATTTGTTGCGGTGCCGAACCGTAAGCGTCATCAGAAGTTGATACCAGATTTTTGAATTTTCTATTCATCATTTTTTGCCTCGACTATATCCATTCAACAATTTTCTACAATCGCCTCAATACACCAACTGCGACACCTTCGATATCCAGCGCTTGCTTTTTCATATTGACATTGATGACATCGAAATCAGGATTCTCAGGATGCAGGTAAGCCATGTGTCCTTTGATCTGCAAGCGTTTTACGGTCACTTCATCTTCAATGCGCACCACAACGATCTGACCATTGTTGGCAGTGGAAGTACGATGCACTGCCAGCAAGTCGCCATCATAGATACCCGCATCCCGCATACTCTCGCCTTTTACGCGCAACAGATAATCTGCGGCAGGATGAAACGTGTCGTTATCCACGCGGCAGTGGTCCTCGATATGCTCCTGCGCCAATATCGGGCTACCGGCAGCAACCTGGCCAACGATAGGTAAGCCAAGCGGCTCTGCTTCAGCTTCCGACTGATCCAACAGACGAATACCCCGCGATGCATTCGGCACCAGCTCGATCACGCCCTTTCGCGCCAGGGCCTGCAAGTGCCCGCGAATACCATTGGTGGAGCTGACACCCATCGCTACCGCAATCTCTGCAACGGTGGGCGGCATTCCACTGGCAGCAACAGCTTCCCTGATAAATTCAAAAACTTGATTCTGTCTTTTGGTTAATTTTTCCATGCCGGGTCAAAAGCTTTTACATAAATACTGTTTAAATAAGCAGTGCTTTTATGGACAGTATAAACAGGCAGTGGGAAGATATCAAGTCCAGATCAGCATTTCTTTGATGGCGGGCTAGGCATTCGCCCCAAGCCTATTGACCATCGCAAGCCATTTCTCCCGCTTTCCTGCGGTCGAGCCTCTGACAATGGCCAGTTCAGTTATTTTCACCACTTTAATGCCACAGAAGCCGAGGATCGTCCGTTTCATCTGGTTGTGTCCAGGCTGGCGATATATCCAGCGGTAGTACCAGGGCGGCGTGTCCAAGGTGACGATCAAGTGCGCGGTGCGCCCGGAAAGCAACTTGTCCCAAAAAGCAGAATTGTCACGATATTTGAACGCATAACTCGGCAGAAAAACCCGATCAAAAAAGCCCTTCATCAAAGCCGGCATCGCCCCCCACCAGTTGGGATAAACGAATACCATATGATCCGACCACTGAATGAGCTCCTGAGCTCGAACAAGATCCGGTTCCAGCTCTTGAATTTCTTTGTATCCCTTCCAAAGAATCGGATCAAAATTCAGCTCGCCAATCCTCAATTCACGAATTTCTGCAGCGGCTGCGTTTGCACCTTCAATATATGCAGTGGAGAGAGCACCGCAGAAACTCTCTGTATCAGGATGCCCAAGAATAACTAGGATTTTCTTTTTCATAAAACTAATTCAGTGCCGCGCAATACAAAACCGGCCAAGCATAGATTGATTTGGCATTTGCGCGCCCGTTGCTTGTGAAGACAGATAAGAAGGATCAAGAGTTTTATAGCGCTAGCCCGCATTTCTCACAAATCAGCTGACGCCATAAACAATGATCGTGATGACGATCAATATAAGGGCAAACAGAATGACACTAACAACGAAATGCGAATTACTTTTCTCCGTAAAAGTATCATCACTGTTGTCTGAATCATCTTCATATTGCGCAATTAACAGTCTCGCTTGAGCAACGTCTTCATCAGGCACATGAACATTGGCAAAATTGAAGGCCGCCAAGTCGCCGACGCCACCTTGCAGGTAGTAACCCCCCACGTGTGCATCGATACCATGAGCGTGAAGCATTCCAGCAACGATGTTCGCTTCGTTTATATCGCCAGCCCTGTATATCAGCTTCATCTGACTTCGAATCGCTCAAGCTGTATTGAGCTTGAAAAGATACCACAACATCAAGGCCCAGATGGACGAACGCGGAAAGTTACATCCTTTGCCGCTAGCAAACCAAGCGTCAGCCACCGAGGATGACCGCGTCCGGAATTTCATAGCGTTCGTTGCCCACGCGGATCAGGTACAAGTCGGCCTTCTTGGTTGCTCGAAATCCGGAATAGCCGTCAGCTTGGCTGAAGTTGGCACCAATCGGCTTTCCCAAACGAAAGTAGATCGCACGGCTGCGACCATCCGGCTTCTTGACCACGACCGTGGCATAACCGCCGCCGGCTCGCGCGACACCAAATTCGCACTGCATCGTTGGTTGACCGCTGGACGTGGCACAGGGGATCTCTCCGGTAGCATCGAAGCGTCCCTGGCCTGCACGCAATGCCGTGTCGTCGGGGCCTGTTGCGGCAGTCCCGTCAGGCGATAACGCGGGCGTCAAAAACTCTGCCGCCACATAGCCGCGCGCGCCCCCGCCTAGCGGCTGGACGTCACACCAGATGCGGCCCTCGGTGCGCCCGCATCCCAAGTTGTCGAGAATGGTGCCGGGTCCGTAGGCGGCGACAATTCTCGCCGTCGTGGAAGGCAATTCCCGAAGATTCAGTTTGCCTGATATTGCGGTGATTTCCCAATTACGTGGCCCACCGTCCTCAGGGGCAGCCGGAACTCCG
>JARFQK010000068.1 GCA_029287815.1 Gammaproteobacteria bacterium | reverse complement strand
GCTGACAGCCTTCAACGTTGAATGATTTGACCAGCAGGACCTCTCCACCCTCTTTCGTGGGCTCGACCCAAGTACACCCGCTCAGCCAGACGGCTGCGCCAAGCAACAAGCCAATTTTCTGTTTCATTAAGTCTCCTCACCCCGATATTGACGACCGAAACACAGGTTCTTCGTGATCATTGAGCACACGACCAAGCAAGTAACGAGCTGCCTTTATTGTTAGGAAAGCTCTGAATTAATCAGCGTTTCCTCAGGACAGTCTACGCGAGCATATTTTAGCGTATATCCGCATGGTATGGACAACTGCAGCAGATCCCAGCAAGGCCCATGCCTTGCCATTAATCGGCGCCACCTGGTGAGAAATGCGGGCTAAGGAAACTCTGATTAATTCAGTGTTTCAGCGGCGCACGGATGCGCCGCCATTTTTGATCGCCTTAAGCGATTGAAAATGGAGGGAAACATAAAATCGCATTTTATGTTTCCCGTGCTCTGATAATTCAGGGATGAATTATTCAGAGCTTCCCTAAATACATCTTCGGTGCATCAATAAGCAGCCTGTATTCAATCTTTTGTAACAAAGTTGTGCGCAATATGTGCTATATTCCGCACCGCTGCGATGCCGCCAGCGCCTTTTTGCTTTCAGAAACAACGTGTTATTAATTTCTCTGGAGCTGGCATGGATCGTGCTGGGTTATTCCCGCAGCGCTGTAGCGACCGCGCGCGCATCTAAATGGACAAAAAAATAATAAGCGCACAAAAGGAGCATTCAACATGAAACTCAAGTTGGCACTGATTACATTACTCATTGCAGCTTCAGCCTCCGCGATGGCCGAGCCGAAGCAGGAACGAATGAGCACCGAGCTGGAGTCGTCGATCGAGAAGCTCGACAAGATCAATCACCTGCCCAATCTGCTACCCGTGATCATCGAGAACAGCGACTTCATTGGCTTGACCAAGGCGCAGCTCACGGAACTCAATCAGTGGCGCGATGCCAACCGAGAAGCGATGCTGGCAGCAATGAAACAAATCGCACTCAAACGCGTTGCGATCAGGGACGCGGCAATCGCTCCGACGGTTTCCTCGGCACGGCTTCAGCAAATGCAGAACGAGATTTTCCGTCTGCAAAGAGAGGTTCTACAATACAAGCTCTCCTGCAGGGACCACATTGTGCGCACATTCAACCAGGAGAACTGGACCAACTTTTTTATCGTGCTTGCGGATGAAGGCATCGGGGTTTCCGTCCCGATCAATTATGCCGTGAGATAGCGCGCACGCTGTCAGCGCCTCAATGATCCGCTGTCGGCATTGTCCTCCAGATGACACGGTCAAATAACCACCCCAGCGGCCTTCGGCCGCATTTCGTATGCGATAAGGAACGCCGGCTGGGCCGGCTCGGCTCACCCGACAAACCACCAAACTCGATCTTCAGTTGGTCAAACTGCGCACCAGTGGATACAGGTGTTCGGTCTCATCCTGAATGCGTTGCAAGATGATATCGAAGAGCTCATCGGTGTCCTTCAGGAACTCAGCATGATCTTTGATATGCAGCGAGTCCTTCCTCTTTGATGCCGGACACCAGCGATGCGTGAATTCGCGCAAGATTTTTTTTATTTCCACCGAACCGGACATGAAATTCTTAGCCACATTAGTGACCTTGTCGTCAGGACTAGACAGGAGATCTCTGTACATCTCTTTGTCGACAACCTCGATATGCTCTTTTACCAAATCGACATACCGATAAAACAGGTCGCAACAAGAACCGGTATCGCACATCGACCTATCCTTGAACAGATAATGGAGGACATTGGAAAGCTCTGTGATGCGGTGGTTTTGCTCGTTTAATTCCTCATAGGTAATCATGCTTGGCTCCAGGATTTTCGATTCGTGAGCTCTTTTTACCTTTTGTTATTCGGCAATGCAACAACGCGCATCGGATCTGCCCGCGTGTTGCGGGCAAGTCCAGGCTGGCGAACGCGGCTGACCCTTGAACGGGCTGTTTACTCGTCTCGATCGTCTACGAATCAATCATCCAAGGCGCACATACCACCGCTACAGCAGCTCGGTGCTGTGCAGGCGTGCGCAGACGCGGGTGACGAGGCACCGGTAGCGACATAGCCACCGCTGATAATTTTATGAACTGGCGCGTCTGACGGCGTGTCGCCGGCGTCAATACCGGCGAGCGCACAAAGCTCACCCCATGTGTTTACGCGGTCGCTCATCGAATGACTGACTTCAATGGTCTGACGGTTCTGCTCGCAGCGATAGTCGTATTTAGGCATCAATAACTCTCATCTTGTTTTAGGGAGAATGGCACTTACTTAACAGCTATCGTTGAATAATCGACCCGCCGACATGGGTTACTTCCTCCGGAAAACGCCGTGAATACGTCCGTGTAGGCTCGACGGCGGCCTCCCTGCCGCCGACATTTACTCCAGAAGCAACCCGTATCGGCTTAAGTAAGTACCATTAGGTTTAGGGAAGCTCTGAATGATTCATCCCTGAATTATCAGAGTTTCCTTAGGTTCAAACCGAAATTTTCACGAAGCGTATTTGCTGGAATTCGCGCAAGATTCGGCCAGGTCTCCCAATTATAATCGAATACTGATCGGATCCATACTGCCGCAACCGGAGTTGGACCGCTGACCCAACGGATGGCTGGCAATCAGCGGGGTCGGCTGCCAACGTCTGAACCGCCGCGCGCTGATTTCAGATTCCAGCAAGCGCTTTACGCTGGTTTTGGAAAAAACGATGCTGCCGAATCATTGAGCGAATCTCCTCGACGTAGTGCTGACGTCGCTCCGAATAGTACAGCAAACCATCAACCAACTTGCTTTCATCGATAGCCTCTCCCCGCTGTCTGAGAATTTGCCGTAAACGTCTCAGATCGGAGTACAGATGGTGTGAATTGAGATTGTGGATGTAGCTTTGTATCGAGTCGCTGATGCTGGCAAACTGACGGACCTCATGCCTAGAATCCCCCGACCTTTTCAGTGGCACCTGACCACATCCACGTTGATAACACCACTGACCGAAGATGTTGTTGCTCTGAACCGCGAATCTGGACCGACCCCAGGATGATTCCTTGGCAGCCTGAACAATAGCCAGCTGGACCGGTACGATGTCAACCTTAACAAGAAGTTCGCCCGTCGTTTCACCGGGCTTTTGCCTGTTCCATTCAACCTTGTACTTCTTCGCAAGCTGCTTGAGCCATCGCGACTCCGAGCGAGCCAGTGCCCTGCCACCAGTAATCGCGCGATCGAACCTGATTAGTCTTTTTCTCTCGTTGAGCACTTGTTCATTGTGGTAATCGATGATGGGTGTCAGGTAGTCGATGAAAGCGGCTTTCATATCCCTGGCTTGCGTGTATGCCGAAAAGTCTGGCAATGGCGGAAAATGCTTTGCCTCACGATTGCCCAGAGAAGCCAGCATGACCACAAGGAACAGTAGTCCCACACCGGTCGCTACAGTGCCGTGACCGATGCCGAGATGTTGCCGATGTTCGATCATAGACACGACGCAGGTTCGCTGTTGACCGAAAGCGCACACAGCGTTTTTTGGCCAGGATAACCGTCAGCAATGATCCCGTTGGCGGCTTGAAATTCTCGCAATGCGGCCTGTGTGAGCGAGCCCATGACACCATCGACAGGACCAGCGTCAAAGCTCAAGCGGTTCAGCTGTCGCTGCAAATCTTCGATGGTGCTGCGCCTGAGCGCGACTTCCTGCTCGGACGGCGGGCGCCGCAACGGTGGCGCCCCCCTCAAGCGATCAGCCAGCAAGCCCACGGACAGTGCATAGAATTCACTTCGGTTCCAACTCAGGATCACATTGAAGTTCGGATACACAAGAAATGCTGGACCGGTATGACCTGCAGGCAACAACACGGAAGCTTCCAGGTCGGTATCTGCCAGCTCTCCCCCATCAGCCGATCGGACACCAAGTCTGAGCCAATAGCGCTGCGGTTTCGGGTTTTTCAGGCCTGATTCGCCATAAGGAAAATCGACAGGGAGTGTGACCTCACGCCCCCAGGGCTGCTTTGTCTGCCAACCCAGGTTCTGCAAGAAATTTGCACCGCTGGCTAGAGCGTCCAGTTCGCTGCGCCAAAGATTGATCTGGCCGTCACGATCCCCGTCGACAGCGTGGTCGATGTATGCCGAAGGCATGAATTGTGTATGCCCCATCGCGCCGGCCCAGGATCCTCGCATTTGCTCCGGCTCAAGCGATTCTCGCTCCAGCAGACGCAGCGCCTGCATCAATTCATCAGTAAAAAACGCGCTGCGGCGCGGATCACAGGCAAGCGTAGCCAAGGCATCCAGCGTTGGGACATTGCCAAGATAATGGCCGAAATTGGTCTCCAGCCCCCAAAATGCGATCAGGTAATGTCCAGCGACACCGTAGCTGCGGCTCAAATCGGACAGAAATTGATCATATTTTGCAAGCAATGCCCGCCCATAGCGAATGCGCCCGGGGGTCACCCGACGATTCAAATAATCAGCAAACGTCTGGGTGAATTCGGGCTGCGAGCGGTCAAGCTCGATCACGCGGGGCTGATAGCGAAGCTTTGGCAAAACCTCATCGACCAGGCGTGACGGGATCTTTTCGAGCCGTGCTCTGGACTGCAGTTGGCCGATACAGCCAAGAAATTCGTCCTCTTGCGCGATCGCAGACTGCATCTGCAGCAGTGCAATAATTAGCGCCCCCAAATACGTATGCATTCAGTCAGATTCCCGCCCAGTTGGATCAGATTTTTCGTTCTGTCGACAATAATAGGAGACAGCAGGGGCTTTATGAAGCGATCAAGCGTTAATCCCGTATTTCTCAGCAGGATCACCGGAGCAGGCGCAGGACGGAGCCCGCATGTTGCACGAAGTTGGGCGAATGGTCTGTCAAACCCTTCGTGCAACACGCGGGCTAAAGATCCTCTCAACGCTGCCGATAGACAGGCTAATGCAATCAATACAACAAGAAATCACCTCAAGTGACCACAGAGCGAGGCCATGATCAGATGAACGAAGCAACACAAGCTTTTAATTCGGGGTTCGAGTTTGTTATCCATCTTGGCGAGGAACTGAACAGCGGTAACCTCGAAATCCCCGCCTTCCCCGATGTCGCGATGCGGATCAAAAATGCGCTGGCCGATCCTGAGGTCTCTGCCGAACATGTTGCGCGCGTCGTAGGATCAGACCCGATCTTCACGGCTCGCCTTTTGAAAGTTGCCAATTCAGCCATGGTGAACGGTGCCGGCGTCAAAATCAATGACATTCGCATGGCGATTACCCGCATGGGCTTCAAGATGGCTTACAACACCGCCGTGGCAATTGCTGTTGATCAGCTGCTTCACTCCAGCTCGGTGGAAGAACTGCGTCCTTATCTGGAAGACTTATGGCACCACAGCATGCAAGCGGGAGCGTTGTCCTACGTTATCGCGAGAAAGCTGACCAAGATCAAACCAGATGAGGCCATGCTTGCCGGCCTGCTCCACGATATTGGTAAATACTATATCTTGACCCGCTCTCAGCAATATACGGTGCTGTTCAACGAACCGGGCATGTTGGAAGACATTATGAACAAGTGGCACACCAGCGTTGGTCGCAAGATACTCGAATCTTGGGATTTCAACGAGGACGTCTGCAAGGCAGCCGATGAGCACGAAACGCTCGGCCGAACGCATTTCGGTCCGCCAAATCTGACCGATATCGTGCTAGTGGCCAACTTGTTCGCGAAAAATGACGATCCCTACCGTGTGCCCGACCTCGATTGGGAGGCCATTCCTACCCTTCGACATCTAGAGCTGACCAATGAAGTCGCCACCGAGATTCTGGATGAGTCAAAAGAGAAGATACAGTCGATCATTCAAGCACTTGGCGCTTAGCCCAGCGGGTCCGCCGATGAACCCGACCAAACACGGTTGCTGACACGGTCCGGCAGCCAAACTACGGACTGATTGACATTAGGGTCGGCAGCTAGAGCCCGCATTTCTCACCAGGCGGCGTTATTGCTTTTCGGTAAAATACAAGCCCGGAATCCAGCTCTTGGTGATTTTATCAGTCTTTTCGAAGTCACGTTGATTCTCGTCGATGAAAATGAAATTATTCCAGCCCACCCGGATAATGTCCTTGTGATGTAATCGCTTAGAATTGACTTTCGCCTCGTTCAAGTAGGTGCCGTTGGTGCTGCCGATATCACGAATTCGATAGGTTTCGCGGCCATGGTCATGTTGTTCGAGTGTAATTTCGGCATGGTGATTGCTGACCGCGGCGTCATCGATCTGAACGTGATTGCCGGCCGCGCGCCCGAATCGTAAACCATCCCTACCAATTTCAAACCGATTTACAATAACTCCGTCGACGGTCTGGATTATGATTGCCATCAGTTCCCTCATCAGTCGCTCTCGTACATCTGGAGTATAGATAATCACAGACAGTAAGCATCAAATTCTGCAAAAGCCTTTATTTTTTTCATCAAAAACAACAAAATACGCTCTCTAATTTTGAGACGCAGCAACGCAAACCCCGTTGCGCATAACCGTTTTATTAATTTTTCTGAGGAATTCCCATGAAACTCATACTCTTAGGCGCACCCGGTGCCGGCAAGGGCACAGTCGCTAAACTCCTGACCAAGATTGACGGTTCCGTTCAGATCTCCACTGGCGACATCCTGCGCAGCGCCGTTGCGGCTGGCACCGAACTGGGCAAAAAAGCCGAAGCAGCCATGAAAGCGGGCGACCTGGTGTCAGATGATCTGATCATGGGCATCATGGAGGAACGTCTCAAGGAAGACGACTGCAAAGCAGGCTATCTGCTGGACGGCTTCCCACGCACGATCCCGCAAGCCGAAGCGCTCAAAGTCCTGCTGGAAAAGATGGGCGAGAAGCTGGATTTTGCGGTCGAAATTGACGTACCGCGTGAGGTCATCCTCGATCGGTTGACGACACGTCGCACTTGCTCTGATTGTGGTGCGATCTACAACGTCAAGTCCAACCCACCCCAAGTCGAAGGCGTCTGCGATAAATGTGGCGGCGCGGTTGTGCAACGCGACGACGAGACCGAGGAAGCCATCAACAACCGCCTGAATGTGTACAATGCGCAAACTGCACCGCTAGTGGACTTTTACAAAAACGAAGGCATGCTGCTATCGGTAAAAGCCACTTCCTCAGACACGGTGATCGACGCGATCAAGGAAAAACTGGGGCAATGACCGGAAGCCGACGGCCCTCGGGGCTGTCGGCCGCCGCACCCTCGGTGCTCTATTCTCAGCGCTGCCCAGGTTTGCGCAGTCTCTCATTGACAGCTGTAGGCGACCCCAAAACCAATAACGCGCGTGCCCGACAAGGTGGTGTTGGCCAACCACACCGCATCAGCGCCAAATTGAAGGTGAGCCTGTTCGCGAATATCACGTTTCATGACCTCATCAGGGCAAGGTGTTGTGTTCGCACAAACACTTGTGATTACCTCACCCAGCTGTTCGCAAGCTTCGGGTATCGTGTCCGGATCGGAATACAATCTGACTTTTTCTGCGATTGGCGAGGTGACCGACAATGAGCACCCCCCGACAAGCACGATGCACGCAATCACCGCCCCAAAATATCGCATCATCTGCTTCCAAGCCACATCACGACTCAAACCAGCCACCCGTTCCGACAAACTGTAACACTGGTTTTTTAGCACAGTTTGACCAAAGCGTTCGAACAAGCACGCAGAAGACCGCGAACGCGAATGCCACGGCAACGCGCAAAAAAACCGGCCGCTGTTGCCAACGGCCGGCCTGTAGGCGTCATTCTGCCAATTGGACGTCAGGATTTGTTGGACCTGACCAGCGCCGTCTTCGTCACCGGTTCGGGCTTGAGTATCAATGACGTGGCCCAAAAGATGGTCAAAATCGACAACAAGGTCATCACCAATAAATAAGCCGTCAAAAAGACACTGATGATTATGCTCATTTCCGCTATCTCCATATAGTTTCTGCACATTTCGCCTGTTTAGCTGCACGATCCATGCCCGAAAACAGGATCCGTCTAATAATCAACCGCTTAAGCGAATCTGAGGATTTTCACACGGACAAAAAGCGTAAGAAATTCCCGACAAATGTCGATACATTTTACACTTTTCTAGATAATACGGGGGATATTTGACCTTTTTTGGTCGAGCAGGAAATACGGTTGTCCGGACTCAGTCGGCAACCACCATCGCCACCCCCGCACGGCGCCGGTCACCCGCACCGCTGAATCTTTGATCTTGTTCCGAAACGGCATGCACGCCTCCGAAGAACATGTTTTGCTGGCGCCAGATTCGGCTGTTGCTGAACTCATCCAGCACGGGCCTCAACACATCTGCTTCGAAGCCCGGCTCAACGTTCAGCCAATCTTTTTCAACATGCACTCGGGGAAGATTCACCGCTTGGTCCAAGTTCATGCCAAAATCGATGATGTTGATCAATACTTGCAATATTGCGGTACGCAAACGGTTCGAACCGCCGGAACCGAGGCAGATCTTCTGCCCCTCCGGTGATATCAGGAGCGTCGGCGCCATCATCGACGTCATCCGCTGGTTCACTGGCCATCGATAAAAACCATCGGGATTCAGGTCTTCCTCGCCCAGCATGTTGTTCAGCATTACACCGGTATCTGGGATCATATGGCCGCAGCCTTCGCCGTTGCTCGCCGTCAGCCCGGCAACATTTCCATCAGCATCGATCACGCTCATGTGTGTCGTTCCGCGCAGACTCAAGCGGTTACCGCTGATTTTTTTTCGATATTCACTCAAGAGCCTGGCATCGAGCAGCTGCTCCAGTGCAGTCGATTCCGAAGCAGCCGAATGCGCCTGAAAGCGTGCCTCATTTGTCAAACGCATCGCCCTGGTCAACAATTGCAAATGTCTCACTGAGCCAAATTCACATCGGTTGATGCCCGCATGCTCGAGCAGATTTAACGCAAATGCGATCAACGTGCCGCCGCATGACGGCGCCGGATTGGTCTGTACGCGGTGTTTTCTATAACGCACATCGACCGGATTGCGTAACGCGACCGTGTAGTTGGCAAGATCCTGCCGGGTCAACTGGCCACCACCATGTGAGCAGATGTCAGCTATCACCTGCGCAATCTCACCATGATAAAACAGGTCACCGCCCTCCCTGGCCAGGGCCTCGAGAAAATCGGCCATGGGTGTTTGCTTGAGTATCTCACCGGCATTGATCAGCGAGTCGGGATGCCTGTCGCTCCTATATTGCCGTCGGGTTTCCTCAGTGACCGTCAGAATCGGAGCAATGATATTCAGTATCGAAGCCTGGAAAGCAGTCATCCTCACGCCCTCGCGGGCAATTTCGATGGCTGGCTGAGCCAGCTCGGTCATCGGCATGCTGCCCAGATCCTGGTGGATTTTGAAGACCCCCTTGACTGCACCGGGGGTGGCAATCGATGCGAGACCGATGTGGAACTCCTGAGTCGTAGTACCAAAATCGGCGTGAATCGGGAAAAAGTCGAGCTCGTCTTTCGCTAATGCAACACGCGGTGTGTGCGCAAAGAAATCATATACGATAGTGCGCTGGGCTGCTGTGTGGGCCAACAGAAAACCGCCACCGCCGAGCGACGCCAGAACCGGCTCGACCACACAAGAGGTGAGAAATGCCGCGATGACCGCATCGAACGCGTTGCCGCCATCGCGTAATATAAGTTCCGCAGCTTCTGCGGTTTGCGGATGGCCACAGGCAGCCGCACCCAAGGGTTTCATAAATTGTTGTCACCAGAGAATACGGCTTTTTCACGCGTATTAACCCCGCAATGAGCGCCTGAAGAAGCACAACAGACGATTACTGGATCTTGTCGACGGCTGGTTCCTCTGAGTCTGAGATCAGCTCGAGCTCGCTTTCCGGGTTTCTCTGCGACTTCAGATCTCCAGCCTGCACCGACTCGACTTCTGCAGGCTGCCCAGAATCTGGAACTCCAGCTTGCTCGGCTTCGGTATTCGCGATGATGTCGGCCGGCCCGCGCTGAACGCAAATCCAGCCCGATGTTTCGAGCTTGACGACAAGCTCACGCGCCTTCTTCTCGCAGTAGCCTTCCTCATTCATGGCTGACCAGAGCACCTGGTCGTCATAGCCTTCCATAGCCTTGCTGTAGATCACATTGCAAGGGACAGCGCCACCGTCAGGATATTCGATTGCGATATCCCTGACAAGGTCGGCATGGCTACATTGCCAGGAATCAGCGTACACGCAGGACGAGACACAGAGCGCCAGAACAGTAGCTGTTTGCAAACTTTGCTGTTTGAAGTTCATTGAGAATCCTCATGTGGTGGCCAGTAGTTGTTGTCGCCCGAACCATTCGTCAACCGCGAGGACCCAGCAGGGCGGCTGTTGACCGCAGACACAACGCGGGCGCGGGGCCGGCGCTCATGCTAACCGAGAGCACGCACGCAATCGACGTGGCTTGGCTCATTCTTTTCGAGTATAGTGCAAGAGCGCCAACGGAGCGGATGCTATCTGCCGTGACGGCGACTCTACCTGTCCGTCATCGGACTGTCCTGTCGTAAAATCAGCGCTCATTGCGGCGATGTCGTGCCCCGATCATCGATCGGTATCGTCAATGCTTCCATCATTTCGATACCGGTATCCAGCGTCAGTTCACCCGTCAGCTGATATTGCAGCGGTTGTCGATCCATTAGCAGCCGATATGCAGCCTGTCCCAGGCTCGCGATGTTCAGCGTGAAGGGTATCGCAACCACGCCTTTTTGTTTTTTCGGAATGTGGCTGCCCTTGTTGACACTCCCCTGTCCCCAAGGTTGCTGATTGATATTGAGCTGATAGTTGAAATCACTGAAAGCGAGGTCAAATGCATTCGGATTATCAACTTCCACCTGTGCGACAATTTCTGCCACCATCAAGTTGAGACTCTTGAGCTGCAGGTTTGCAAGTCTGACAGCAGGCAATTTCGGCACCGGCAGCTCCCCGCTTTGCGATACCGGTATCGTGTAATGGCCGATAACCGGGAGATCGACCACAAACTCCGTGTCAAGCTGATAGGCAAAGTAGTCCTGCTGCCAGATCTCGCCCGGCAGTTTTTTCAGCTCATCGAATTTCAGACTGATCGGCAATTGCACAGCGCTGGTAGAGACGGGTTTGATTTCCACGTCCTCCGCGCTGACACCACTTACCAAGGTCTGATCTTCGATTTTAAGATCATAATTCAGCCCAGCAAGATTGATCGCAATTGGGTTCTGATTTTCAATAGCCAGGTCGAACACAAGGTCGGCCTGCTCGAAGCTGATATTTTCCAGCCGTGTGCCGCTGAGTTTGGCCGTCGGTTTGATGATATCGGCGTGCTTCGCCAGCTCTGCGCAGCTGGCCAGCAGCACCACCAGGCAAGGTATGGCTAAACGCAGGATGAGTCGAATCATTGTGGTTGAAGCATAATCAGCCCGAGCCGGGGCTGCCCTTAAAAACGGGGGCATCAGGCCCCCGCCAATTTTTCAGAGCGTATTCAGACTCACCAGCGTGGGTCGTATCGCGGTGATGGTGGCGGCTCTGGTGCGCGGGGCATCGGATATTCACCCGGCCCGAAGTCATCAAAACGCATGCGGCCCATGTCCTCGCGCATCGGTCGCGGCGGCGGCTCCGGCATGCCGCGCATCGGAATGTCACGTGGTCCATAGTCATCGAAAACCATGCGGCCCATGTCCTCGCGCATCGGTCGCGGCGGAGGCTCCGGCATGACGCTCAACGTACTGTCACTCCCTCCAAAGTCAACGAAAACGATGCGGCCCATGTCCTCGAGCATCGGTCGCGGCGGGGGCTCCGGCTTGCCGCTCATCGGAATGTCACGTGGTCAATAGTCATCGAAACCCATGCGGCCCATGTCCTCGCGCATCGGTCGCGGCGGCGGCTCCGGCATGCGGCTCATCGGAAGCTCACGCGGTCAAAATTCATCGAAAACCAAGCGGGACATGGCCTCGAGCAGCGGACGCGGCGGGGGCTCGGGCATGCGGGGCTGGGTATAGTCGGGAGGGCAGT
>JARFQK010000023.1 GCA_029287815.1 Gammaproteobacteria bacterium | reverse complement strand
ATCGTCTCCGACATCGCGGCAATCGAGGGCAGGAAGCCACCCGGAAAAATGTATTTCTTGATGAAATCGACATCTTTTAAGGCGGAGTGGTACAACTGATCCTTGATCGTAATCGCCTGAATCAGCATCACGCCGTCCGGTTTCAACAAGCTGCAGCATTTCTTGAAATACGTTTTCATGTACTGGTGCCCTATCGCCTCGATCATTTCGATCGAAACCAGCTTGTCGAATTGCCCGTCGAGATCCCGATAGTCCTGTTTGATCACAGTGACTCGATCCTCAACACCCCATGCCGAAACCCGCTGCAATGCCAACTGGTACTGTTCCTCGGATATGGTCGTTGTCGTGACTTTGCAGCCATACTCACTGGCGGCATGCAAGGCCAGTCCACCCCAACCCGTGCCAATTTCGAGCAGGTGGTCATCTGGCTTTAAATCGAGCTTCTGACAGACGAGATCGAGTTTTGCGACGGCAGCCTGATCAAGCGTCATTTCCGGGCGTTTGTAATACGCACTCGAATACATCATCGTGTTATCCAGGAAGAGCTTGAATAAATCGTTGCCGATGTCATAGTGCGCGCTAATGTTCTTCTTACTACCGGATCGTGTGTTTCGGCTGAACCTGTGCAGTATCTTGTGGATCGGTCCTTTCAGCCGGGTCAAGCCATAATCCATCGTGTCGAGAACGTCACGATTACGCAAGAAAATTCGGACCAGACCCAGCAGATCAGAGCAGCGCCAACTGCCTTTCATGTAGGCCTCACCTGAGCCGGAACTCCCGCCAAACGCAACGTCGGAATAAATACTCGGATGAAGAATGTCGATATGCACCCGAACCGGGAAATCATCCGTGACTGCGCCAAAGTAATACTCGTGATGGCTTTCCCTGACGACGATCTCACCCTTCCTTATCTTCGCCAACTGACCATGAACAAGTTTTCTCGCCAACCGCGTAAGCAGACCTGAGTTCTGCTCGGAAATCACATTAGAGGGTAATGGTACGATCGATCTGGTCATAATTTATCTCGTTGAAGCAGTATTTTGGTCTGTCGGTGGATGATCATAGAACGGAATTCGTTTCAAGAACAGTCTAAGCGCCTGGAAGTAAATTCCAATAACCACCTTCATCGTCACCAAAGGGTATTGCGCTAATACGCGCGCCAAATTAGCCGAATTGATCGGCTTGTATTTTAGATCCAATGTTGCGTCGAACAGCTTGTCGGCGTCGATAAAATTCTGCATGTGCACGGTCAAGCGCTCACCAGGTTGATTGAAGCGCCAGTCGTACAGGATGTTCATGGGCATGAAAGGCGAGACATGAAAATCCTTCACCGGTCGATACTGCTTGTGGCTCGAGCTTGTCTGCCTGTCTACAACATCGTCACCTTCGCTCAGTACGTAACAGTACTGCTCGCCCCAGGGCGTGTTGTTTACTTCGGCCACGATACACTCGATGTGTTTATCGTCCTTGTCAAAGCAGTAGTAGAAGCTGACCGGATTGAAGCCAAAGCCAGCGTAACGGCAGTGTGTCAAAAGGCGCACCGGCCCTGCTGGTCTAATACCGGTACGCTGGTACACCAAGTCACTCACAGCACGCTTGAGGTCTGTGGTTTGCTGGCTCAGATGATCGGCTCGCCTGAACCAGGCCAGATTGAAGCGTTCGGTAGACCAGAGCCAGTAATCCTGGAACAGATCTGGCAGCTCATCGAGATCAAGATACATCAAGTACAGCCTGTATTCGAACTCGTGGTGACGCGGCGCGAACCGCCGGTGCCTAACTTGCCCTTCGTAGATACAGCTTTTCATGCATGGTCTCGTTGAAATGTGCAACCGCATCGAGCGCGCTGACCACACCGTCCTCGTGAAAGCCGTTGCGCCAGTATGCACCGCAATACCAGGTACGATGGGTACCGTTCAATTGCGAATGCTGCGCCTGTGCCGCGACGGACGAGGGCGTGAACAACGGATGTTCGTAGTTAACGCGTTTTATGATCTTGGATGGATCAATTGCATCGGTGTTGTTCAGCGTCACATTAAACGTCACCGGCGCATTGATCCCTTGCAATATATTCATGTTGTATGTCAGAGCCACTCGCTCACTCTGCTCTTTCAAAATATGATAGTTCCAAGCGGCCCAGGCCAGACGACGTCTTGGTAACAAACGGGTATCGGTATGCAGAACAGCTTCGTTTTGAAGGTATGGAATTGCTCCGAGGGCATTGCTTTCTTCCACAGTGGGGCTTTCGAGCATGCGCAATGCCTCATTGGTGTGGGTAGCAATGAATACCGCGTCGTAATTTTCGGTCCCATAACAAGCTGTCTCGATTACAACCCGGTCGGGAAACCGTCGTATCGATTCAACCGGGGCATTGAGTCGGATCTTGTCCTTGAACGGCTTCACCAAGGGCTCGAGATAGCTGCGCGACCCGCCTTTGATCACGTGCCAGGTTGGCCGATCGTTGACGGTCAACAGACCGTGATTGTCGAAAAAGCGGATGAAGAAACGCGCCGGAAAATCCTGCATCAAGCTTGCTTCAGTTGACCAGATGGCCGCGCCCATCGGGATTATGTAATGATCCCTGAATTCTTTGCTGTAGCCATGTTTTGTCAGATATTCTCCTAGCGGAAGCTCGGCGTCCTCATTGTCCAGCGACAAGACTGCCTCGCGATTGAACCTGAGTATATCCCTGACCATCCGAATAAAAGAAGGCCTGAACAGATTGCGCCGCTGAGCGAAAAGACTGTTGATTGTATTGCCGTTGTACTCAAGGCCGGTGCTTTCGTGTCGAACGCTGAAGCTCATATTGGTCGGCTGCACCTCGACGTCCAGCATCTTCAGCAAGCGCGTGAACTCCGGGTAGGTACGATAGTTGAACACGATGAACCCTGTATCGATCGCGTAGTAGCGCCCACCCAAAGTCACATCGTGGGTGTTGGTATGGCCACCGATGTGCGCATTGGCTTCGTATACGGTCACATCGTGGTCTTGCGCAAGTCTGTTTGCTGCCACATTTCCTGCAATCCCGGTTCCAATAATCGCTATCTTCACGATGCGTTGCCCTCCTCAGGTATCGTCGCAGGCCGCTCGGGCCATTGTTGTGGCACACGTTGTACCTGCGTCGCGTCGTAACCTATGCTGGCGATAAACCGCTTGATCTCTTCGAACTCATTCTCTGACAACACAGGTGTACGCGCCATCACCCAAAGATAGTCGCGGGCAGCGCGTCCGATAACAGTTTTAGTGTAGGCTTCATCTAAATATACAATTCTGTAATCAGCCTTGATCGGCCATATGAACTGCATGCCCCAAAGTGCGTTGGTCTCTGCGTCCTTGATGAAACCGGTGGGCTCGTAAATCTTGCGTTCACCATCGAAACCGCCGTCGCGAAAAGTGAACGTGGTCGCTATGGAGCCGTCTGGGTTTTGTCGATAGGTCTCCACAGCGTTGTGTGCACCTTTTTCCAAAAATGTCGGGATGTTCGCCACGACATACCAGTCGCCCATGAACCGATCGATGTCGACATAATCGACGGTTGACATCGGTGCATGTGTACTGCAAGAGAACAGCGGCAAGGCACACAGTAATGTCCACAAGCGCCGGCTCATGTCCGCGTCCCCAGCGCCAGCTGCTCAACATTCTCGGGCAAGTAGCGAAGCACCGCGCCGGACTCCGTTACACTCTCCAACGCCAGCCAGCGCATCGTCTCAGGCGTGTACCACAAATCGATAACCCTGTCTTCTGCGACAAGCGTGAATCGACGTGCCTGGACTTCGAAATCGCCTACCGCCAACAGATCAGTGCCCTTGTCTTTGATCGACACCGGTTGATACTCTCCCGTTTGCGTGTTGAGCAAGCGCTCGCTCTTCAGCAACTCGATGTCCCAATAAG